>JANMRJ010000511.1:0-1911 GCA_031370985.1 Acidimicrobiales bacterium | reverse complement strand
CCCCCCCCCCCCCGCCCCCCCCCCCCCCCACACCCAACCGCTCCGAAGCACCTTCCCGCCGCCTATCTGCGGGCGTCGGCGGCGCAACGCCGAGCGCTGCTACGAGGCTTGCTCGACACCGACCGTCACGTAGAGAAGAGCGGCCTCGTCAGCCTGTGCCTGGCCGACCTCGCCCTCCTGCGGCAGGCCCGAGAACTGGTCTGCTCGCTCGGCCACAAGCCGGGTCCGATCCGCGGACGGATCATCCCCCTCCCTGACGGCCGGATCACCTTGGCGTGGCGCTTCAGCTGGACGCCGCTCGACACGGTAGCGAAGGGCCGCCGGACGATCGTCTCGATCCGCCCGGTGCCGTCGGTGCCCGTCCGCTGCATCACCGTCGACTCCCCCGACCACTTGTACCTGGCCGGCGAGTCCATGATCCCGACCCACAACACCTCGTTCGCGCTCGGGATCGCCGCCCACGCCGCCCTCGAAGCCCGCACGCCGGTGCTGGTGTTCTCGCTCGAGATGAGCCACCGGGAGCTCACCCAGCGCCTGCTGTGCTCCGAGGCGCGGGTCGACGCTACCCGCATGCGCAACGGCAAGCTGCTGGAGTCGGATTGGCCCAAGATCAGCCACGCCGTCGGCCGCCTGGGCGAGGCACCGATCTTCATCGACGACAACCCCCATCTCCCGATCATGGAGATCCGGGCCAAGGCCCGTCGGCTCAAGAGCCGCGAGGGCTTGGGCATGATCGTCATCGACTATATGCAGCTCATGAGCGGCCGCTCCAACGCAGAGAACCGCCAGGTCGAAGTCTCGGAGATGTCCCGCGGCCTGAAGATCCTCGCCCGCGAGCTCAACGTCCCCGTGATCGCCCTCTCCCAGCTCTCCCGAAACCTGGAGAGCCGCGCCGACAAGCGCCCGGTGCTGGCCGACCTTCGTGAGAGTGGCTGCATGCCCGCCAGCACCCGCCTCCTACAGGCCGACGGCCAGGAGGTGACTCTCGGCGAACTCGTCCTCTCCCAGGAGCGCCCCCTGGTCTGGTCGGTCGACGAGCACCAGCGCCTCGTCCCCGCCCAATTGGTCAATGCCTTCCCATCGGGGGTCAAGCCGGTGTTCACCCTGCGGCTGGCGTCGGGCCGAACCGTCGATGCCACCGCCAACCACCCGTTCCTCACCATCCACGGCTGGACCAGGCTCGATGGGCTGGTACCCGGCTCCTTCCTCGCCGTCCCCCGCCGGATCCCGACAGACGTGGCGTCGTCCGATCGAGGCTCGTCGCCCCGGGAGGCCGGCGCGGCCACTGAGTTCGCGAGGACCACGACCCTGACCGCTACCGCCGTCTCAGATCTGGACTGGGACGAGGTGGTGACGATAACGCCGGCGGGGATGCAACCCACCTTCGACGCCACCGTGGCCGGCACCCACAACTTCATCGCCAACGGCATCGTCGCCCACAACAGCCTGGAACAGGATGCCGACGTGGTGATCTTCCTGTACCGCGACGAGGTCTACAACCGCGACACCCCCGACCGAGGCACAGCCGAGGTGATCGTGGCCAAGCACCGGAACGGCCCCATCGGCGTCACCCACCTCGCCTTCCTGGACCACTACACCCGCTTTGCCAACATGGCTCGGGTATAGCGCGTGCGTGTAGGACGAGAGTATTTCTGAGCAATGGCGAGAATAGATGAGCGCTAGTCCTAAAACAAGCGTTCACGCATGGTCCGGGTGCTGCCAGGCGGTTTGGGGCCGTCGGCGGGTTCGCGAAGGGGTGGGTGGTGGTTGTGATGGTGTTGTGGTGCCGCGTTGGACGCCGCTGACGCCTGAGCGCGGGCGCCGACGGGTTGTCGGGGTGGCTGGCGCAGAGCCGGTGGCGGCTCGGCGGTCCTGAACCCGGTTCCGGGCGCGGGGTGTCAGGTCAGAGGG
>JANMRJ010000498.1:0-1254 GCA_031370985.1 Acidimicrobiales bacterium | reverse complement strand
CGCTGAGCCTGCGGGCCAGCGCCCCGAGCGAGGCTTTCGAGGCGGCACAGCTCCTGAAGACCATGAACGCCGAGGGCCGCCGCCATGTGCCCGCGGACGCCCCCACGGGCTTTGTCCCAGCCCGCTGGGAGCCCTACCTGGCCGCCGCCCGGGCCGCCGGCGACGAGAGCGCCTACCGCCACTACTGGGAGCTGTGCGCCCTCTACGCCTGCGCTGCGCTCGGGGGAGGTCTGGGTCGAGGGGTCCCGCCGTTACGGCGACGTCGCCTCCTACCTGATCCCGCCCGAGGAGTGGCCGCAGCGGCGGGCCGAGGTGGCCGAGCTCTGCCGCCTACCCGCCACCTTCGCCGAGCGCCTCACCGGCATCGACGCCGACTACGAGCGCTACCTGGCGGCGTTGGAGGCGCTCCTGGCCGACGGGAATGGGCCGGTGCGCCTCGACGACGCCGGAGAGCTGCAGCTCAAGCCCCTGGCCGCCGAGGTGGTCAGCCCCGAGGTCACGGCCATCAAGGCCGCCATCCTGGCCCGCCTGCCCATGGTGCCCCTGGCCGAGGCGATCATCGAGGTGGACCGCTTCACCCGCTTCAGCGACCGGCTGACCCACGCCGGCGGGGGCACCCCCCGGGCCCCGGAGCTGGAGCACCGCCGCAACCTCTACGCCGCGCTGTTGGCCCAAGCCTGCAACTTCGGCACCACCCGCATGGCCGAGCTCACTGGGATCAGCGCCGACACCCTGGATTGGTACATCCAGTGGTACCCGCGCGACGAGCCCAGGCTGGAGGCGGCCAACGCCGCGGTCGTGAACGAGCACCACCACCAGCCCTTCGCCAGCATCTGGGGCGGGGGGACGCTGTCGTCCTCGGACGGCCTCCGCCTGCCCATGCGGGGGCGCTCGCTCACCGCCCGGGTCCTGTCGCGCTACTTCCTCGACCAGGGCGTCACCACCTACACCCACGTCTCGGACCAGCACTCCACCTACGGGACCCAGGTCATCGTCTCGACCGATCGTGACGGCCTGTACGTGCTCGATGAGATCCTGGGCAACAGTCGAGCGTCACGTACAGCAAGGCGCAGAAGGACACCGACGTGCGGCTCACCTCGGTACGCACCGGGCTGAAAGAAGAGCTGGTCCTGCACTCCCCGGCCGCCCCGGACCGCTTCGTCTTCCCCCTGGAGCTCATAGAGGCGGTTGCGCAGGCCGTTGCGGCGGCTCTCGGCGCGCATGTGCTCGGCGGTGGTGGGGTTGGGGGGAAGG
>JANMRJ010000478.1:0-8445 GCA_031370985.1 Acidimicrobiales bacterium | reverse complement strand
CCCCCCCCCCGCCGGCGCCGCCGGCGCCGGCACCCACGCCGGCCCGCTCCGCCGCCGGTCCAGGTCAACCGGGTCGGCCTTGCCTTCGCTCCTCGTCGCCTTCGCCGGCGCCTACCTGGCGCTCCTCCTGGCCAACCGGGCGCTCACCGACGCCACCGGTCGCCTCGACGCCCGCTTTCTCGCCCCCCTCCACGTCGTCGCCATCCTCCTCGTCGTGCCCGCCCTCTGGCGCCGGCCCAGGCCCCGGCCCCGCTCTGCCGTCACGGTGGCCGCCGTTCTGGTCGTCGGCCAGGTTGCCGGCGCTCTGGCCTGGGCCGCCGGCGGGCTCACCGATGACAGCGTCCGCCGGCGGGGCTATTCGTCCGCCGAGCTTCACCGGTCCCCGGTGCTGGCCGTCGCCGGCGAGCCGCTCTACAGCAACGCCATCGACGCGGTGTGGTTCGTGACCGGCCGCACGTCCACCGCCATCCCGTCCAGGAAGAACTACCTGACCGGCGAGCCCAACCCCCGTTACGCCGACGAGCTCGCCGCCATGCGGGCCGCCGGCGGTTACCTGCTCTACCTCGACGCCGTCACCTTCCGCCGATCCTTCCAGCCTTCCCGGGCCGAGCTCGAGGCTGCTCTCCCGCTCGAAGTCGTCGCCCACGACGCCGTTGGCACCGCCTATCGCCTCCGGTAACCTGAGGCCGCTCTTCCCCCTGTCTTCCCGTTTTGTACGCAAATGGCTGTGATTTGGCCGAATTCGCTCGATTTCACGACCATTTGCGTACGCGAATTGCAGGGGGCCGGCGATGCGCCGTCTTTTCAGCAGCGACGAAGCCGCAGCGATGGGCCTGACTCGGGCCGCACTGCGATGGGGTGAGCAGGCTGGCCGCTGGCGGCGCGTGGACCAGGGAGTCTGGGCCGAAGGACCGGAAGCAGTCAGCCAGGTCGATCGGGCGCGGGCCGCGGTCATGGCGAGCAGGGGAGTGGCGAGTCATCATCTGGCCGGCGTGCTGCACGGGTTGGACTCCGTGGGGCTCGACGGAACGTGGGCCACCGTTCCTCCGACAGGCAGGCGGGAGGCGGCGGTGGTGGCGGCCACCGGGTGGTTGTGCGGCCGGTTCACCTGGACCGAGGTCACCCGCACGCCGAGGTCGACCGCCCGGCGACGCGCAGAACTCGCCGAGCAGGCACGACTGCGCCCGCTGGCTCAGCCGGCTCGCAGCAGCTCAGCGACCCGGTAGGCCAGGTCGAGCGACTGGCGGCCGTTGAGGCGGGGGTCGCAGGCGGTGAGGTACCGCAGGTCCAGCTGTGAATCCAGCACCTCTTCGGCGCCGCCCAGGCACTCGGTCACGTCCTCACCCGTCAGTTCCACGTGCACGCCCCCGGGCCAGGTGCCCTCAGCCCGGTGAACTCGAAAAAAGCTACTGATCTCGGCCAGGACGTGCTCGAAATGGCGGGTCTTACGGCCGCTGTCGCTCACGAAGGTGTTGCCGTGCATAGGGTCGCACACCCATACCACGGGGTGGCCAGAGTCGCGCACGGCCCGGATCAGCGGAGGCAGCAACTCGTCGGCTCGCTCGGCGCCGAGGCGGGTGATGAGGGAGAGCCGCCCCGGGACACGCAGAGGGTTGAGCTGCTCACACAACGCCACGGCTTCGTCGGGCGACACCGTCGGCCCGAGTTTCAGGCCGACCGGGTTGTTGATGCCCCGAAAGAACTCCAGGTGGGCGCCGTCGGGCTGGCGGGTGCGGTCGCCGATCCACACGAAGTGGGCTGAGCAGTCGTACCACCCGCCGGTCAGGGAGTCGCGGCGGGTAAGGGCCTCCTCGTAGCCGAGGATGAGGGCCTCGTGGCTGGTCCAGAAGTCGACCTGGTGCAGCGTCGCCTCCTTGGCCAGGTTGATGCCGCAGGCGGCCATGAACCGCAAAGCCCGCTCGATGCCGGCGGCGATCCGCTCGTAGCGCTCGCCCTCGGCGCTCGTGCGCACGAACTCCTGGTTCCAGGTGTGGACCTGGTTGAGGTCGGCGAAGCCGCCCTTGGTGAAGGCCCGCAGCAGGTTCATGGTCGACGCCGACTGGTCGTAGGCCCGTTGCAGCCGGTTTGGGTCGGGCGTCCGGGCGACGGGGTCGGCCGTCAGGTCGTTGACCATGTCGCCCCGGTACGCCGGCAGCGTCACACCGTCGACCACCTCGGTGGGCAACGACCGGGGCTTGGCGAACTGGCCGGCGATCCGGCCCATCTTCACCACTGGCACGCCAGCGCCGTAGGTCAGCACCACCGCCATCTGGAGGATGACCTTGAGCTTGTCCCGGATGGCGTCGGCGGTAAAGGCGTCGAAGGACTCGGCGCAGTCGCCGGCCTGGAGGAGGAAGGCGCGGCCGCCGGCCACCTCGGCCAGGGTCGACGTGAGCTGGCGCACCTCGCCGGCGAACACGAGCGGCGGGCGGGTGCCGAGCTGCTTGAGGACATCGTCGAGCGCGCCCTCGTCGGGCCAGTCCGGCTGCTGGGCAGCCGACCGGGTCCGCCAGCTACTGGGCGTCCAGGACGAGGCGTCGGAGGTCATAGCCGTAGGTACAGGGTAGAGCCCCGGTCCTCGCTCCGTAATACTGTTTCGATCGCCGAGAGAGTGGGAGTGCTGGGGGGTACGTTCGACCCCGTTCATACCGGGCATCTCGTGGCCGCCGTCAACGTCCGCCACGCGCTGGGCCTCGACCGGGTCCTGCTCGTCGTCGCCAACTACCCATGGCAGAAAGCCCGCCGGCGGATCACGCCGGCGGCCGACCGCATGGCGGTGGTCGAGGCGGCGACGGCCGGCACTGCCGGTATCGAGGCCTGCGGCATCGAGATCGACCGCGGTGGCGAGTCCTACACCGCCGACACGCTCGAGCAGCTCGCGGCCGAGGGCCCCGGACGGGAGCTGTTCCTGATCGTCGGCGCCGACGTTGCCGCCGACCTGCACACCTGGCGACGCCCAGACGCGGTGGCCCGGCTGGCAACGCTGGTCGTCGTGAGCCGGGGCGGCTCGCCCGACGTCGACCCGGGTCCTCCGTGGCGGGTCACCCACGTTCGGATCCCGGCGTTGGATATCTCCAGCTCCGACCTCCGGGCCCGGGCAGCAGACGGTCGTCCGCTCGACCACCTCGTCCCCCTGGCCGCGATTGCCTGCATCACCGAACGTGGCCTGTACGCTGACGGCACATGTTGACGACTGCCGACCAGGTCCGCCAGTGGGCGCGGACCGCGGCCCGGGCGGCATCCGCCAAGGGCGGCGAGGACACCGTGATCATTGAGGTGGGCGCCATCCTGGCCATCACCGACGCCTTTGTGATCACGTCGGGCCGCAACAGCCGGCAGGTCAAGACCATCGCCGAGGATGTCGAGTCCCGGCTGAAGGTCGACGGCGGTATCAGCCCCCTCCGGGTCGAAGGCTTGAGCGACAGCAAATGGGTCCTGCTCGACTACGGCGACTTGGTGGTCCACGTCTTCCTCGACGAGACCCGCGAGTTCTACGACCTCGAACGGCTGTGGTCCGACGCACCCCGCGTCGCCTGGGAGGACGAGACGGCGCGCAGCTAGCTTGGCTAGCTAGTGTTGGCCCAGCTGGCTTGGTTGGGGATCGGGGGGTCGAGGTGAGGTCGGGGCTTTCGCGCCGGGAGTTACTTCTAGCTAGGGGCGGCGGGGGAGGCGGTAACGTTGGCAGGCACGGCGCGCCTGACTGGGACGGCTATGGCGGCGCGGAGTCGAGGGGGTGCGCTCGCGCTGGCGGACTTCGCCCCTCTCGTGGGCAGCGGGTTCGATGTCGATGCCGGCGCCGGCCGATCGCTCCGGTTCACGCTGGTCGAAGCGGTCGACCGGCCGGCGAAGGCCATGGGCGGCCGGCGGGTCACGGGCGAGGCCTTCTCGCTCCTCTTCGTCGACGCCCGGTCAACGGCTGGCCTCCCGGGCGCCACCTACTCGTTCGCCCAACCCGCGCTTGGCGCGTTCGGACTGTTCGTGACCCCACTGGGCCCGGGAAGCCGGGGGCTGACCTACGAAGCCGTCGTGAACCGCCAGGCCCTCGCCCCCTGACTCGGGATCAGTTGCGGGACGGGAAGATGCCCTCAAGGGCGATGATGTAGTTCATGCCCAGGTAGGGCGAGCGGATGCCGAACGGCTGGTTGCCTCCCGCGCTCTGGATGAACGCCGGATTGAAGGTGCTGCCGTCCGAGGCGGCCCCGTACGCGCCACCGCCGGCGGGGAACGTGCCAGACGGCCGCGACCCAGTCGATGCCGCCTGGGTCACCGCAGCCAGGTGGTTGTGGGAGGGGAGCTGGGCCTGGGTCAGGGTGACGCTCTCGGCACCGCTCACCTCACCGAGTTGGATGTTGCTCAGGCCGGGACCCTGGCCGGTGCCGATGGGCGTCCGGCCCCTGAGGTCTGGCAGCGCGAACGTTGTCTGGCCGTTCCCGCCGTAGGTGGTGCCGAGGAGGGAGAAGAGGGCCGTGTTCTGGGCGATCGACAGGATCTGGCCCTGACAGATCGCCCACCCCCGAGGCGCAAAGTTCCCGGCGAACATGATGATCTCGGCGATAAACGGCTCGGACATGGTGGAATCCCTTCAGTTGGTGACGCGGTTGGGCGCGGGACGGGTGAAGACGGCTTCGTAGCACGGCCCTGCCCCGAGCACCTGCACCGGTCCCACCGCAAGCGGGAAGGTGCCGATTTCGTCGTGGTGGACCGTGAATGTGCCGAGGTCGAACGGCACCGGGTCGGGCCCGCCGTCCCGCTCTGGGGGCCGCTCGGGCCCGCCATCCCGCTCTGGGGGCCGCTCGGGCCCGGCGAACAGGAGCGAGAAGCGTTCCCATCCTTCCGGGGCGGGCTTGTTCGTAACCTCGAGCAGGGTCAATGTCGCCTCGGCGCCGCTCTCGATGCGAACGGCGAAGGTGGTGCCAACCGCACGTTCGAACGCGGCCAACTCTGGACCAGGCTCAGTTGCCGGCGCCAAGTGACAACTCCCATCTCTTGGTCTGCAAGTGGGCACTGTACCAACCGGTGCAGCGGTCAGGTCGGTAGCGTGTGCGGCCATGGGCGAGGGCAGCGCGTCGGTGCCGCAACCGGGGCGTCGCCTTGCGACTGCCGGCGGGACGGCGTTCTCGCTCCAGGCCGCCAGCCGCCGGCGCCGGCGTGCCCGTGGAACTCTCGGTGGAGGCCCAGGCACACCTCCCTCGGCTGGTACGAACGGCTCGGGTTTACCGTCGTGTCGACGGACGGCGTCCATTCGCAGATGATGTGGTCACAGACGATGGGCGGTGACCCCTGGGACGAGCTTCGCCGGCACGTGCTGGCCGGGCCGGCCTTTCAGCAGCGCCTGCTTGCTACCCACGGCCGGGCGGCGTTCACCGCGGCACTGGTGCAGCTGGCAGGTGAGCTGGGACTCGAGCTCGGCGCCGAGGAGGTCGGGGCGGAGCTGGCCGACGCAAGGTCGCGATGGTGGTCGCAGTGGATCTGAGCCACTGGACGCCGGTCCGGGTCAACCGTGACGACGACCCGCCGACGGTTGACTGGTGCCACATGCAGGGCATCGAGTTCACCGAACCGTTCTTCAGCCAAACGGTCGACCGGGCCCTGCGCCACCCGTTCCGGCTTTTGTTCCGACAGCAGACGGACATGGATGAGCTGTGCCGAGCCACCGACGAGCGGCCGGGTCTCCCGCCGGCGGGGTTCATCTTCCACATGTCCCGATGTGGGTCGACACTCGTCGCCCAGGTGCTCGCCGCCGTCGACGCCCATCTGGTCCTCTCCGAGCCGTCGCCTCTCGAAGCCGTCCTCCGTCCGCCCCATTCGGATGCCTCGGTGAGGTGGGTACGGGCCATGACCGGCGCCCTCGGCCAGTCCCGGAACGGCCGCCAGCGCCGCATGTTCGTGAAGTTCGATGCCTGGTCGGCGCTCGACCTGCCGCTCGTGCGGGAGGCGTTCCCTGCTGTCCCCTGGCTCTTTGTCTTCCGCGACCCGGTGGAGGTGCTGGTCTCACACGCCCGCCGGCGGGGCGCCCACGTCATCCCGGGCGTGCTCGACGGCCGGCGTTTCGGCGCGGACGGCGATCTGCCCCCCGACGTGCATGCGGCGCGTGTCCTGGTCTCGATCTGCGAGGCGGCGCTGGCGTACGGCGACGATCCTCTGGCCACCTTCGTCGACTATGAGGACCTGGTCGCCTTCGCCCTCACCCACCTGCCGGAGCGCTGGGGCCTGCCGTTGGGCGCCGAGGACGTCGACCGCATGGTTGCCGCCGCCGGCCTCGATGCCAAGAACCCGTGCCTGCCGTTCATCGACGACGGCGCGGCCAAGTGGGCCCAGGCCACCGACGCGGTCCTCGCCGCCGCCGAGCTGATGGCGCCGGCACACGCCCGGCTGCGGGAGGCTCGTGTCGCCGTCTAGCGCCCGGCTGCCGCTCGCCTTCGATGGCGCCGCTCTCCGGGCTGACCTCGACGGGCTCGGGCCCCAGGACTGGGTGCCGCACTTCAACACCGGCTACTACGAGGGCGACTGGAGCGGGGCGGCCCTCCGATCGGTGGGTGGCACCGAGGGCCGCCTGTACCCCGACCCCTCCGCCGGCGGGCAGTATGCCGACACGCCCCTCCTCGATCGCTGCCCGGCGGCCCAGACCGCGCTTCGGTCCCTGGCCTGCCCGCTGCTCTCCGCCCGCTTTCTCCGCGTCGGCCCCGACTCACGCATCCGGGAGCACACCGACCTCGACCTGGCGGTCGAGGACGGCGAGGTCCGGCTTCACGTCCCGGTGGTGTCGAACCCCGAGGTGGTGTTCCTGCTCGACGGTGCCCCCGTCGACATGGGCCCGGGCGAGGCCTGGTACCTCAACTTCAACCTCCCTCATGCCGTCGAGAACCGGGGCCGGAACGCACGGGTCCACCTCGTGGTCGACTGTGTCGTGAACGACTGGCTGCGGGGCCTGATCCTCGGCGGGTAGTCAGGCTCCCAGGGCGTCGCGGACGGCGGCGCGGGCGTCATCGACGCTCATCGCCACCAGCTCCGGCAGGGACTTGCCGAGGCTCCCGACGATCTGGTCGGCGAGGTAGTAGCCGACTCGCCACTTGCCATCGACGAGCCCGCTGCCGAAGAACGTCTCCAGCGCCTCGGGGATGTCGAGCGCGGCCCGCACGTGCTTGCGCAGCTCCTCGACGTGCTTCTCGCACCACGGGAGCCAGTCCTGGGCTTCGGGGTGGCCGTACCAGAAGTAGTCGATCTCCTGGGCGTCGGGGACCGCGGCCCGGGAGACCTGCGTGGCCAGTCCCTCGGAGAAGACCATCCACGCCATGTCGTCATCCGGGGCGGTCTGGCCGCCCTGCTCCATGGCGATCTCGTGCCAGCCGTGGCTGCCCTCGTGGGCGACGAGCACCCGGGTGCCCTCCGGCGACTGGAACCACTCCAGGCAGTGGAAAACGGCGACCTCGTCGCCCAGGCGCCCGACCGCCGAGTTGGTGGTAAACGTGCCCACCATCAGGACGTGGACGGGCGAGGGCTCCACGGCCATCCCCATGATCCCCGCCAGCCGGGGGTCGATCTCGTCGATCATGGCCGTCATCTGGGGCGCGGCTTCACGGACCCGCTTGCGCACCTCGGAGAGCTCCCTGACCATGGCGGCCATGCCCCCCTCGACGCCACCCGTGGCCTCGCCGAAGGCCTTGAACACGTCGGTGTTGGCGGCCTGGTAGTGGCTCTTCCACAACAGCTCGCGGGCCAAAGGACTCTCGAGCCCTGCTTTGCGGGCGTAGGCCTCGAAGGCCGGGATGGTGTCTCTGATGCGGGCGATGCGGGCATCCTACGGTCTGCCGCCGAACCCCTTGACCTGCGGGCGTCCACCGGTACTCTTGAGCAGCGGAGAGCCGAGGCAAACTGGATGTCACGGCGGAGGGGAAGCGCAATGATTCGGTTCGCTGGCGGAGGACTGATTGGCTTCTTGCTGATCGCCCTCTGGCTCTACTGCATCTTCGACGTGATCTCGACCGAGGAGTTCCTCGTGCGCAGCCTGCCGAAGATGGTCTGGCTGTTGATCGTCATCATGCTGCCCGACATCGGCTCCGTTGCCTGGCTGGCGCTCGGGCGGCCGGCGTTTGCCGGCTGGCGACCGGGGGACACCGCGGGCCGGCCGACCCGCCGCGTGGTCGGCCCCGAGGACCGGGCGGATTTCTCCACGACGGCGAAGCCAGAGAGCGCCGAGCGGCTGGAAGCATGGGAGGCTGACCTCCAGCGGCGCGAGCGGGAGCTGCGTCGTCCCAAGCCGGACGACCCGCCGACGCCGCCGATGACCTGGTAAGCGTGGGGGAGGGAATTCGGGGCCGCAACGTTCGCTACGCTATCGCTGTTCGTATCGTCCGGCTATTGAAGGAAACCCATTGGCAAAGACCCTTATCGTCCAATTGACCTGTGACCGGTGCAAAGCGGAGAAAGGCGAAAACGTCGATGGCG
>JANMRJ010000450.1:0-11796 GCA_031370985.1 Acidimicrobiales bacterium | reverse complement strand
CCGCCGGTGCCTCCCCCGCCGGCCCCCGCTACGCCGGCACCCGTTCCCGAGCCCGCTCCTCATGCCGCGGCCTCGTTCGAACCGCCGGCGCCGGCACGGAAGGAGAAGGAGCCGAAGTCCGGGCGAGGAGGTCGGCGGTGGTGGCCCGCCGCCCTAGTGCTGCTCGTCGTGATCGCTGTCGTTGGCGGCGGCGGCACTGTCGCCTACCTCAACCTCCGTGACGATGGCATCGACTACTCCAAGCTCAAGGTCGGCGACTGCTTCCAGTCAGCGGCCTCGAACGAGGTGCGGGGCGTCAAGGTCAAGCCGTGCTCGGAGCCGCACGACTCCGAGATCTTCTTCCTCGTCAACCACCCGGCGGCCGCCGACGCGCCGTATCCCGGGAAGGATGTCCTGGTCCAGTTCGCGGCCGACGCCTGTCTCGGCCAGCCCCTCGCGGACTACCTGGGCATGCCGCAGGGGCGGTCGACCTTGAAGGACTTCGAGATCGTGCCCCAGAAGTCGGCGTGGAAGAAGGGCCGGCGAGTGTTGGTCTGCGGTGTCGAGACGGGCGGCGGGCTCACCGGCTCGGTCAAGGGCGCCCGAAGCTAGCTAGGCGGCGGCGAGTGCCAGCTCAGGCCGGGGGCTGTTCTGCATTGCCGCCCGCCGGGGGCTGTTCTGGATTGCCGCTCGCCGGGGCCGGGCCGCCGGACCGCGCCGAATCAACCATGTCACCGGCGACATCACGGAGCTTGATGTTCAGGCGTTGCGATGCCCGCCGGAGCATGTCGAACGCCTCGTCGGCGTCGACACCCTCCCGGGCCATGAGGATCCCCTTGGCCTGACCGATGAGGTCGCGCGTCTGGAGCGCCTCGCCCAGCTGCTCGTCGTGCATCGCCGTCGACAGGGCCATGGCCGCGTGGGCGGCGAAGACCAGGCCGATGGTTCGGGACCGCTCGTCGAAGGCGTCAACCGCCGTCGAGTACAGGTTCAGCGCGCCGAGTGTGTCCCCGGCCACGAAGAGCCGGAAGCAGAGCATGCTCAAGATGCCGGTCTCGGCTGCCGCCCGTGCTGCGAACAGTGGCCACCGGGTCTCCGAGGTGAGGTCGCCGCTCTGGAACACCTCGTGCTCCCGTATGGCCGAGAGGCAAGGCCCGTCGCCGGTGTCGTATTGGATGGCGTCGACGCGGGGTGGCACATCGTCGCTTGCCGCCGACGTGGACCCTACCCCGCTCCTGAGGACGGAGATGCCGGCGTGCTCGCACCCGCCGATCGTGCCGACGGCCAAGTCGACGATCCTTTGGAGCGTCTGGCGGACATCGCCCTGGCTGAGAAGCGACCGCGCCATCTCGGCGAAGACCTCTGCGGCGCTATCACCGGCCTGGGAACTCATGCTCATGTGCACCCCCAACCAATTTGGTACTCCTGTTACGCGCTGGCCGCCACCCGGGTCGCGTGCTGGGCCTCCATCCGGCGGATGTGGTCGACCGGGGCCACCAGCCAGCTGTGGGCCACCGTCGACAGCCAGTCGTCCAGCAGGCGGGCGCCCTTGGCCGACCCGGTCAGCTCCTGGTGGCGCTCGATCAGCCAGCGCAGCTCCTCCAGCGATTCGGCATCGGGCCGAGCCGCCTCGACTAGGGCAGTGTTGAGCCTGGCCGTGAGTTGGGCGCTGGGATCCCACACGTACGCCCGGCCGCCGGTCATGCCGGCGCCCAGGTTGTAACCCACCGGGCCGAGGACGACCACCGTGCCGCCGGTCATGTACTCACAGGCATGGTCGCCGACGCCCTCGACCACAGCGGTGGCGCCGGAGTTGCGGACCCCGAACCGTTCGCCGGCCGAGCCGGCGATGTACAGCTCGCCGCCGGTCGCACCGTAGAGGCAGGTGTTGCCGGCGAGCACCGGCTCCCCGGCGCCGCCGGCGCCTGCTCCGTGCAACGGAACGAACGTGTTGTCCGAGGGCCGGATGACGATGCGACCGCCGGCCATGGCCTTGCCCACGTAGTCGTTGGCCTCGCCGGTCAGTTCAAACTCGATGCCATGGCCGAGGAAGGCGCCGAAACTCTGGCCGGCGGAGCCGGTGAAGCGCACCTCGGCGGAGCCGGGCGGCGGCGTGGAGCCGAACTCGAGGGCGAGCGCACCCGAGAGCGCGGCGCCGATCGTGCGGTCGGCGTTACAGATCGTGTACTCCAGATCGATGTCCTCGCCCTCCCACATCGACCGGTAGGCGTCGGCCTCCAGCCGGTCGCCCAAGGCCGAGCGGGGCCTCTGGAGGTCGACGGGGCGGACGAAGTGCCGGGAGGCGGTGAGGTCGACCGGCGGGGTGATCAAGGGCGTCAGGTTCATGCTGTCGGGCCGGGTCTCGCCGATGGTGCGCTGGCGGAGGCACTCGACCCGCCCGACGGCCTCGTCGACCGTGCGGAGGCCTAGGGCGGCCATTTCCTCGCGCATCTCATCGGCGATGAAAAGCATGTAGGCGGCCACGCCCTCGGGCGTGCCGGCGAACTTGGCCCGCAGGTGCGGGCGCTGGGTGGCGATGCCGGTGGTGCAGGTGTCCTTGTGGCAGGCCCGCAGCATGATGCAGCCCTCGGCGATCATCGCCGCGGTGCCGAAGGAGTACTCATCTGCGCCGAGGAAGGCGGCCATCAGGACATCGCGGCCGGTCATCAGCCCGCCGTCCATCCGCAGCCGCACCCGGTCGCGCAGGCCGTTGTCCATCAGGGCCCGCTGGGTCTCGGCCACGCCCAGCTCCCAGGGCAGGCCGGCGTGCTTGATGGAGCCGAGCGGCGAGGCGCCGGTGCCGCCGTTGGCGCCGGAGATGTGGATGACCTCGGCCAGGGCCTTGGCCACGCCGGCGGCGATGGTGCCGACATTGTCCTCGGCCACCAGCTTCACCGAAACCTCCGCCAGCCGGTTCACCTGCTTGAGGTCGTAGATGAGCTGGGCCAGGTCCTCGATGGAGTAAATGTCGTGGTGGGGCGGCGGGGAGATGAGGCCGATGCCGGGCTGGGTGTGGCGCAGGGCGGCAATCTCCTCCGACACTTTGTTGCCCGGGATCTGGCCGCCCTCGCCGGGCTTGGAGCCCTGGGCCATCTTGATGTTGAGCTCATCCGCGAACGCGCAGTACTCCGGCGTCACACCGAAACGCCCGGAGGCGATCTGCTTGATGCGGCTGTTCGAGTCGCGAGTCGGGTGGCCCCGGGTGATGAAGCGGGCGTGGCTCTCCCCGCCCTCCCCGCAGTTCGACTTCCCGCCGATGAGGTTCATGGCCATGGTCAGCGTCTCGTGGGCCTCCCGGCTGAGGGCCCCGTGGGACATCGCGCCCGTGGAGAACCGCTTGACGATCTCAGTGACCGCCTCGACCTCGTCGAGGGGTACCGGCGGGCCGGCGGGCACGAACTCCAGCAGGTCGTGCAGCTCGGTCGGCGGGCGACTGTTGACGAGGGCGGCGAAGCGGTCGTACTGCTCGTCGCTGCCGTTGGCGATGGCGGCCTGCAGCAGATGGGCGGCCTTCATCTCGTTGAGGGCCTTGACGACCGGGTCGTTGTGGGTGTGGAACTCGCCCTTGTTCTTGAGGGCCCGGTAGTAGCCACCCTCAACCATGCGACCTTCGCGGTGACGGCTCAGCGAGTCTTCGCCCAGCTCGGCCCAGCCGACGCCGCCGACCACCGATGGCGTGCCGATGAGGCAGACATCGACCACCTCGGGGCCGAGCCCGATGACCTCGAAGATCTGGGCGCCCCGGTAGGAGTCGACGGTGGAGATACCCATCTTGGACATGACCTTGAGCACGCCGTCCTCCAGGGCGGCCTGCAACCGGTGCTGGGCCTCGGCGCCCGAGAGCTCGGAGTCGACGTTCTGGTCGGCCTCGCGGGCCACCGTCTCCAGGGCCAGGGCGGGGCAGATGGCATCGGCGCCGTAGCCGAGCAGGCAGGCGAGGTAGTGGACGTCGCGGGCGTCGTCGGCGGAGATCACCAGGCTGGTGTTGGACCGCAGGCCCCGGTCCACCAGGCGGTGGTGGATTGCGCCGGTAGCGAGAAGCGCCGGCACGGGGGCGCGCTCGGACCCCACGCCGCCGTCGTCGACGATCAGGATGCCAGCCCCGTCGGTGACCAGCTGCTCGGCCTCGTCGCACAGCCGCTCGACGGCCAGCCGCAGCCCGTCCGGACCGTCGGAGACTTCGAAAGTGGCGTCGACGTGGCCGCACCCGAAGCCGGCGCCGTTGCCGGTGCGCAGACTGACGACAGTCGAGGGGTAGACGAAGAACGACTTCAGGACCAGCAGTTCAGTCGACTGGGCGCCGGGCGCCAGGATCGGGTGGCGGGGGCCGAGGAGGGTCCGCAGGCTCATGACCAGGCGCTCGCGAAGGTGGTCGATGGGTGGGTTGGTGACCTGGGCGAAGCGCTGACGCAGGTAGTGGTGGATCGGGCGGGGGCGACCGGCCAGGTGGGGGAGGGGCGAGTCGTCGCCCATCGAGTAGGTGGGCTCCTTGGCCTCGTTGGCCATGTACCGAAGCACCATGGCCAGCTCCTCGCGGGAGTACCCGAAGATGGCCTGCCGGCGTTCGACGACAGCCGGGTCGTCGGACGGGTCGATCGGCTTGCCCTCGGCCTGGTGACGGAGACCGTCCTGGGCCCAGCGGGCATACGGGCCGCCGGCGGCCAGTTGACGCTTGTTGTCGGCGTCGAAGACCACGCCGGCGGTGGGGGAGACGTAGAGCATCTGCCCGGGTCCGAGCCGTCCACGGCGCACCTGGCCCCGGCCGGAGGTGTCGACCGCGCCGGCCTCGGAGCAGCACACGACCAGGCCGTCCTCGCACACGGCCCATCGCAGCGGGCGGAGGCCGTTGCGGTCGAGGGCGGCGCCCACACTGACCCCGTCGGAGAAGATCAGGCCGGCGGGGCCGTCCCAGGGCTCCATGAGCGACGCGTGGTAACGGTAGAAGCCCTTGATCTCCGAGGCGATGTCGCGCTCGCCCTCCCATGCCTCGGGAACGGTCATCGCCACCGCGTGGCGGATGTCGCGCCCGGCGAGGGTCAACAGCTCGACGACCGAGTCGAGCTGGCCGGAGTCGGAGTCCTCCTCGTCGACTACGGGTGAGAACATGGCCTCGGGGCCGAGGCCGGCGGCCTCGGTACCGAGGATGGCGCGGGCCCGCATGCGGTTGATGTTGCCGGCCACCGCGTTGATCTCACCGTTGTGGCACAGCGTGCGGAAGGGCTGGGCCCGCTCCCAGGTGGGGAGGGTGTTGGTGGAGAAGCGCTGGTGGAAGACGGCGAACTGCGCCTCGAACCGCTCGTCGGCCAGGTCGAGCCAGTAGCCGGCGAGGGCATCGGCGGTGATCAGGCCCTTGTAGACGACCGTGCGGAACGAGCAGGACACCACGTAGGTGCCGGTCGTGGTGGTGGCGATGCGCCGGCGCAGGCGAAGCGCGGCCCGCTCGTCGGCACGACCATTTGGAAAACCCGGGGCATCGGTTTCGAGGACGGCCTGGAGCATCGTCGGGGCCGAGCCGCGGGCGAGTTGGCCCAGGACGGCGTCGTCGGTGGGCGGAGTGCGCCACTCGACCACCCGGATCCCCTCGGCCTTGGCCGCCTCCTCCACTGCCGGGCGGGGGTCGGCGCCCCGGACGAACAACATGGCCAGGCCCCGGTCCTCCCCGAAGATGGCGGCCGGGATCGGGAGGAGGATGCCGGAGCCGTCGGACGACCGGGCATCGGCCGCCACCGCGCCGCGGTGCTTCACGCAGGCCAGGCCGCCGAGAGCGGCGGTGATCACGTCGCGCGAGGCATGGCCGGAACTCTGAGCGACGAAGCCGATACCGCAGGCGTCGAGCTCTCGGATGGGCTTGATGGGCACGCGTCACCTCGCGACGGGTCAGGGAGCTGTCCGTCGAACGGCGGACGGCGGGAGACCGGGACGCTTCCTCGTCGAAGCCTGCTGAGCGAAGAGGCGTCGTTGCCTCTGCCCCGGTGAAGTGCGGGCTCACAATATCTCAGCTGGTCAGGGGTCAGTCACCCGATTTTCGAGGCGGGACACGTGGCCGAGACGGGGACTGATCGTCGCCGATACGGCCGACCCTGGGCGCAGGCCGGCGCCGTCGAGCAGGGCGGGAACGACGATCCAGGCCTTCAGCCCGGTGCCTGATCCCTCGTCGACGGCGATGTAGGAAACCTTCTCCTCCCGACGGATACGCAGGACGATGCCCTCCACCTCACGGCGGGCCAACCGGTCGGGCACGGCGACGCGAAGCATGGGCCAGGAGGAACATGTGCATGGTACTCTAGGCACATGCTCAGTCGACGGCTGCACATATTGCTTGACGATGCCCGCTACGACCGGCTCTCTCGCCGTGCCGAGTCACAAGGCACGTCGATCGGCATGCTGGTGAGGGAGGCGATCGATGCCCAGTACCCGGCCAGCGACCCGGAGCGGGATGCCGCGTTCGAACGAATTCGGACCGCTGAACCCATGCCTGTGCCGCTCGATCCGGCCGACCTGAAGCGTGAGATCTACGAGACGGGCAAGTGGGGCTGATCGTTCTCGACACGACGGTCCTCAGCTACGCCGTCGGAGACGATCATCCGCTGCACGAGCCATGCCTTCGGCTGATGGACAGGGCTCGCGTCCGGGCCGGGGCGGCCACCACGACCGTCGAAGTCATCCAGGAGTTCGCCCTTGTGCGAAGCCGGCGCCGGCCGCGTGGGAATGCCGCGGATCTGGCTCGGACCTACGTCCAGCTTCTGGCACCGTTGCTCTCGCCCACCGACGACGAACTTGAGGACGGCCTCGACCTGTTCGAGTCCCTCGCCGAGCTCGGGTCCTTCGACTGCGTCCTGGCGGCTGTGTGCGTCCGGCGATCGGCCACATTGGTGTCTGCGGACCGGGGGTTCAAGTCCGTGCCGGGCCTCGACTGCCTCGACCCCGCCTCGCCGGTGCTCGCCGCCCTCCTCGGGTGACGGCCGCCCCACTACGGACCAGGCTTATCTCCGAGGTGGACTCGTTCTGGAGCCTCAGACCGGTTCGTCCTGGTCCTACGGCCAGGCCCGCCGGCCCGATCTCGACTTGGCGTCGGCGTCGAGGGCCCAGGCCCGCCGCCAGGCGCCGCCGGCCGGCCCGGTGAGCGCCGGCGTGGCGCCGGCGGCGGCCCGCTTACGGGCCGACCACCAGTCGGTGCTCCACTCGTCGGCCAGGGCGCTCACGGTGCGCTCGACCCGGGCCGCCAGCCGGCGGGCGTCCTCGCCGTCGGTGGGCCACATCGGGCCGCCGAAGGTGACGTGCACGCCGTCACCCTTGCCGGCGATCTTCGGGAGCCGGGTGCCGCGCTTCCACAGCCGGCTGGTCCCGGCCAGGTACATCGGGACGACGGGGCGCCCGCACCGCAGGGAGAGGTAGGCGGCGCCGCCGCGGAAGGACCGTCCCCAACCGTCGGGGCTCCGGCCGCCCTCGGGGAACATGACCAGGTTCCAGCCGTCTTCGAGCAGTTCGGCGGCCAGGTCGGCCGACCGCCGGCCCACTTTGGTGCGCTCCATGGGGATGGCCCCGATGGCCAGCGCGGAGACCGCACCCTTGGCCCGGCTGGTGAAGAAGTAGTCGGCCGCGGCGGCGACGATCGCCTTGTGCCGGAACCGCTCGGGCAGCGACGTCAGCACCAGGCCGGTGTCGAGGTGGCTGTGGTGGTTGGCCACGAAGATGGCCGGCGCTTCGAGGGCGACGAGGCGGTCGGCGCCGTGGACCTTGGGCGACGCGATGGCGTGGACCGCCGGCCGCAGGACATCATCGACGATGACGGCGCGGGCCAGGCGGGCGGTGTAGGTGCGGGCCCACTCGGTCTCGTAGTCCACACCGGTGCGGCGCTCGACCGGGGGCCGGGGCACCGATGTCGGCCAGTTCGGCTTCCCCAGCGGGAAGCGGGCACCAAGCATCCTCATGGGGCTCCCGCCCCGTGAATGTCGCCAGAACGGCTTCCCGGGCCGTTCATGTGACGTCGGCGATGAAGATCGGTGGGTTGTGGATGTGGGTGATCGACGGGTCTCGCCCGACGACATCCTCGGCCATCTCCAGCGCGTCGCGCAGCGTCGACGCCGGCTTGAACCCCATCCGCCGCACCGCCTTGGGGTCGCCACCCACGATGATGACCTGGCCGACATGCTGGAGGGCGTGGGCGCCCCAGTACCACATGTAAAACGCGTGGACCCCGTGGTAGGCGTAGCTGTTGCGGTACAGGTGGATGTACCACGGGTCGGTGGCAAAGTCCTCCTCGAAACGCTTCTCGATCTCGATCGGGTCGGTGGTCTCGGCCAGGACCTGCTCGAAGAAGTCGATGTAGCTCGGGTGGTGGACGGGGTGGAACTCCCACCGGGTGGGGTGGCTCATGATGACCACACCGCCCTTGCGCACCAGCGGCTTCCCCCGGTAGAGGTTGAAGAAGTACCCGAGCCCGAGGCACATCACCAGCAGGGGGTTCAGGATCGAGTTGACGTTGTAGGGGCCGACGTAGGGGAGCCCCATGGTGAGCACGTCGGCTTGGCCCTCGACCGGCACGAGGTGCTGGCGGTGCACGTTCTCCAGGGTGAGCTTGTGGACGGCCTCGACCTCGCCGGCCTGCACGCTCGTCATCTTCTGGGGCGACTTGATCCCGTGGAAAATGCTGCGGGCAATCCGGGGCGGGACGTGCTCCAGGCTCTTCGACACCCCGAGGTACGACACCCTGTCCCGGGCCGACCATTCCCACTCCCGCTTCTGCAGGAACGAGAACTGGCTGGGGAAGGTGTCGGTGTTGACGGTGGTCTCGATCTGGAAAATCTTCACCGCGTCCGCCAGCAGGCGGCCCTGGCGCCAGACCGAGCTGTGCAGCTCCGAGCTGGGCGGGTCCATGAACGACCGGCTGCGCTGCATACCGGAAACGTTGTGGTGGTGCTTGAGCCCCCGGTACGAGGTGAGCCCCGTCATGGTCGACTTGTGGCCGCCGTCCATGGCCACCAGGTTCACGTTGACGTAGATCAGCAGGTCGCTGGTGACAGCCCGCTTGTTGAGCTCGACGTGCTCGCCCTGCTCGGTGCGGCCGACCAGGATCAGGTTGTCGTGGTCCTCGGCGTCGTGTTGGGTGAGCATGCCGTGGGGGGCGAAGGCGTCGTAGATGCGGTCGCCGACCATGTGGCGCAGCTCGGCCTCGGTCTGGCGGCGGTGGAGGCCGTGGGCAATGATCAGCTCGACATCGTCCACGCCGGCGGCGGCGGCCATGTCGAGCACGATCTCGATGACCCGCTGGCGGTTGTCGGGCCGCTGCATCGGCGGCAGGGGCACCGCCTGGTTGTCCATGGCGATGGTGAGCTTCATGCCGGAGAACAGGAGCGACGGCAGCGGCTGGCTGTCGCCGACGGGGTTCAGGAGGGCGTGGCGGATGGCGCCGTCGGGGTCGGCCAGGGGCGCCACCGGCTCGGCCGGGTAGACCACCCGGCTGCCGATGGGCAGCCGCTCCAGGCGGAAGCCCTCGCCGTGGTGGAAGAGGATCGGCGGCGTGGACCGGTCGACTTCAAGAACAAATCCCGGCCTGCTCAACGGCTGCGCTCTCCTCGTAGATCGAAAACCACTTTGACCGCCCCTCGCGATCCGGCATTGGCGGCGTGGTCAATGGCGTCACGGTAGCGGTCGAGGGAGTACGTGGCCGAGACCAGGCGCCCCAGATCGGCACCGGCCACCAGGTCGAAGGCCAGGTCGAAGGTCCGCTCGCCGGTCGATTCCTGCCCGTAGGCGTAGGCGCCGACCAGGCTGATCTCCTTGTGCCACAGGCCGGTGAGGTCGACGTTGACCTGCCCCGGCATGCCCACGAGCACGACCTTTCCCCGGGGCCGGACGACGGCCAGGGCATCGGCGATGCTGCCGGCGTTGCCGACACAGTCGAAGACCACCTCGGCCCCGTGGCCGACGCTGTCGCCCACCATCGGCGACCGGCTCACACGCCGCACGGCGCGGCGGACCCCGCCCGGCTCGACGACCACGTCGGCACCCAGCTCGAGGGCCAGCGTGCGCTGGTCGGGGTGTTTGGCCGAGGCGATCAGGTGGCCGGGGCGGAGGTGGCGGCGCACGGCGGCGATGGTGCAGAGGCCGACAGTGCCGGCGCCGAGCACGACCACCGTCTCGGGCTGGTCGAGCGCCGGCCGGCGGGCGGCGTGCACCGCGCAGGCGGCCGGCTCGACCATCACCGCGGCCTCGTCGCTCATGTCGTCGGGGACGACGTGGAGCTGGCTCTCATGCGCGACCATGGCCGTCGACCAGCCCCCGCCGGTGTCGGCGCAGTAGCCGATCTGGAGGCCGGGCTCGATGTCGCCCATGGTGATGTTCTGGCAGCTCCCGGTCAGGCCGGCGGCGCAGAACGCGCACGGCGGGTCGATGCCCCGGGGACCACAGCCCAGCACGGGCTCGACCACCACCCGGCCGAGTTCGCTGTCGGCCACGATCTCGTGGCCGGGCACGAACGGGAACGACACGATCGGCTCGAAGTACCGGGAGGACTTGCCGTCGATCGTCGACAGGTCCGAGCCGCAAATGCCGGCCAGGCGGGGCCGGATGCGCACCCAGCCGGGGCCGGGGAGGTCGGGCTCGTCGATGTCGGCCAGTCGGAGCGGACCGACACGGACCCCCAATCCGGGAACGAGGCCGCCGGCGATCATGGCCGCCCCGTACCGGGGCAGGTTGCGGCGGAACTGGAGTGCCCGCATCACGCCCCCCGGCGCGGCGCGAGGGGCAGCAAGGGGATCGGCGCCCCGGGTGCCTTGGTCCACTGCTCGATGTGCCACCCCCGCTTCCGGGCGATGGCGGCGAGCTTGGGCTCGGCGTTGACCGCCACAGGGTGCCCGACCGCCTCTAGCATGGGGAGGTCACTGGCCGAGTCGGCGTAGACGACGGACTCGGCCAGGATGAGCCCCTCGGCCTGGGCGTAGTCGGCAATGGCGATGGCCCGGGCCTCGCCGGTGGGTGGGGCGTCGACCATCTCGCCGGTGAACAGGCCGTTGCGCTCGACGAGCCGGGCGCACACGACATCGTCGAACAAGGGCCGGAGCGGATCGATCACGAAGTCGAGGGCCCCGGTGATGAGCAGGGTGCGGTGACCCAGGGCGCGGTGCTCACGGACCCGCCGGATGCCGGCGGGGAACGACTTGGTCAGGATGAGGTCGCTGAACAGCTCCCACGCGTCGGCCCGGATTCGCTCGACCGGCGCCCCGTCGTAGCGGCGGTAGAAGTGGCGGAGAAAATCGCCCCGGTCACGCCGGTCGAGGGCGAGCAGGCCCGGACCCCGGCGCAGCATGTCGAGGGTGAAGCGGGTGCGCTCGTCGTCGGGCAGCCGGCTGGAGGCCAGGTACGAGTACGACTCGACCACGTTGGAGGCGATCAGGGTGTTCTCGAGGTCGAAGGCGGCGATGTGGCGGTCGGGGGAGAGGATCGACCGCTTGCCCCGCTGGTAGCGGTTCGGTCCCTCCTTCGGCCCGCCGGTCGTCCGGACCCGCGCCTGGCGAACGACTGTCGGGAGGTGGGTGACCTGCACGTAGTGCGTCCAGTCGATGACGTTGGCGTCGATGCTGAAGGCGGCCCGGTCCTCGGCCCCCATGCTGTCCCAGAGGGCGCGGAGGCGGGTGTCGTCGAAGATCGCCTCGGTCTCGGCGTAGGCGCCGTAGAGCTTGACGTACTCGAGGGCCCGCTCGCCCTGGTCGCGACGCTCCTCGAGGCGGGCCATGACCTCGGCCCGCTTCCCGCGGATCGGCAGCGAGGCCACCACCTTCTCGGCCTGGCCGAGGGCCTTGACGCCCCGCTGCAGCT
>JANMRJ010000351.1:0-1112 GCA_031370985.1 Acidimicrobiales bacterium | reverse complement strand
GTGGCCGGGGCGGATCCCGGCGCCGGCGCCGGCCACCGTCCACTCGTCGCCCGTACCGGCCACCGTCCACTCGTCGCCCGTACCGGCCCCCGTCCATCTGGCGGCCGCACCGGCCGGCGTCCATCTGGGGGCCGTACCGGCCGGCGTCGCCGGCGCCCGGCTGTCGGTGGCCGGCGGGCCGTGGTCGGCGGTGACGGCATGGGCCGGGCCGTGGCCCGTCGATGAGCGCTGGTGGGACGACGACGCCCACCGCCGGCGGGCCCGCTGGCAGGTGGTCACTGCGGATGGGAGGGCGCATCTGTTGTCCCAGGACGGCGACCGCTGGGAGGTCGAAGCCACCTACGACTGAAACGGTGCATGTCCTGCGCATCTATTGAACTCGATGTCACACACCGGTAAACCGGCTGGGTATTTCGGGCCATGGGGGAACACGAGATGAGAACGACCATGCGGCGACTGCTGGCAGTCGGCGTCTTGGGCGTGATGGCGGGGGCGTGCGCAACGTCCGGCGCCAGAGGCCCGGCCACCGCGGCCGCGGCTGTGCAGGTCAACCGGGCCGAGAAGGTGCTGCCCCTGACCCGTGACGAGGAGGGCCCCGCCCTGCTCGTCGACAAGGACGACCCCAACACCGTCTACCTCGCCTATTCGGAGATGACCTCGGGGGCGTGCCGGTTCGCCGTGTCGACCGACCGGGGGGCGACCTGGCGCCAGGAGAACGCACCCGTCCTGGAGCCGTACACGACGAACTGCGCCATGGGGTACGCCACGTCTCAGAACATCCGCACCGAGCTCATCCAAGGCCCGGACGGCACGATCTACAACGTCTTCCAGGCCAACGCACCCGACCGGAACGGCTCTCGAAGCGTGCTGATCGGCCGGTCGCGCGACAGCGGGCGGTCGTGGCAGACGGTCGCCATCGACCCCGGCACCCGTGCCCCGGAGCCCGGCGTCGAAATGGAGGTCAACTTCGAGGGCCACGTCGCCTTCGACCCCGCCAACCCCAAGCGCATGTACGCCATGTGGCGGCGGTCGTTCAACCGGTTCACGCCGCCGAAGGTCACCCGGCCATACATGGCGATGTCTGATGACGGCGGAGTCACATGGACGGCGCC
>JANMRJ010000336.1:0-1349 GCA_031370985.1 Acidimicrobiales bacterium | reverse complement strand
TGTTCCTCAACACCCTGGAGAAGCTCAAGATCAGCTCGGACAACGTCAAGCTGATCCTCAACAAGGCGGAGAGCGACATCGGCCTTGATGTCGGCCAGGTCACCCGCCTGTTCCCGCAGGGCTTCACCTCGGTGCTGCCCTACGCCAAGGAAGTCACCAGGTCGGTGAACGTCGGCACCCCGGTGCTGGCCTTCGCCCCGACCGCCGATGTCAGCCGGCGGATTGCGGCGGGCATGAGCCCGCTCCTGCCCGAGGCGAGCAGGGCCAAGGCCATGGCCGCCGAAGGGCCACCCAAGCGCAGCCTGTTCGACCGGATGTTCCACCGCACGCCTGCCCAGATCGCGGCCCCTTAAACCAGGACAAATGGAGGATTCGTGAAGCTCTCCGACAAGTTGGCAGCCCTCGAGGAGGAGGAAAACGCCCCGAGCCCCGGCCGCCCGCAGCCTCCCGGCACCTCCCGCCGACCGGCCACCCGCACCAGCGCCGGCCCTGACGGCGGCGGCAGCGCCGGCGCCAACCGGGCCCGCCAGACTTCCACCGCCAGCTGGCACGCCTCGAAGCGCAAGGTGCGCGAGCTCGTGCTCTCCGAGGTGGCGCCGAAGGCAAACGGGCTCTCCGAGGCGGCGTTGGCCAGCGAGGTGAAGACCGCCCTCGACAAGATCCTCCAGCGGGAGGACGTGAAGGTCTCCCCCCGGGAGCGCCGGGCGTTCGTCCAGGAGATGATCTCCGACACCCTCGGCTACGGCCCGCTCGACCCCTTGCTGGCGGATGTGACCATCACGGAAATCATGTGCAACAACTACGCCGATGTCTGGGTTGAGCGCGACGGCAAGCTGGCGCGCACCGGGGCGTCCTTCACCGACGACCAGCAATACCGGCACGTAATCGAGAAGATCGTGGCCGGCGTCGGCCGGCGCATCGACGAGTCCTCCCCGATGGTCGACGCCCGCCTCCCCGACGGCTCACGCGTCAACGCCGTCCTCCCGCCCCTGGCCATCCACGGCCCCATCCTCACCATCCGGAAGTTCGCCGCCGACCCCTACACGGTCAAGGACCTGATCAACTTCGGCACCTTCACCCTGGACATGTCGGTGGTGATGGAGGCGTGCGTCCGGGGCAAGCTGAACATTCTGGTGTCCGGCGGTACCGGCACCGGTAAGACGACCAACCTCAACGTGCTGTCATCCTTCATACCCGAGGGTGAGCGCATCGTCACCATCGAGGACGCCGCCGAGCTCCAGCTCCGCCAGGAGCACGTCGTGACGCTTGAGGCGAGGCCGCCCAACATCGAGGGCGCCGGTGAGATCACGATCCGGGACCTGCTGCGGAATGCGATGCACATGCGGCCC
>JANMRJ010000320.1:0-1282 GCA_031370985.1 Acidimicrobiales bacterium | reverse complement strand
CAGGCCGGTCGTGGTGTCGGTGACCAGGGCTGGCGGAGGCGGAGCGGGCTGCGCGCCGGTCTCGGCGGCCGCGAGCACCTTGCGGGTGAGGTCCTTGGCCTCCTCGACGTTCGGCTGGTCGAACGGGTCGATCCCGAGGACTGCCCCGGCGATGGCGGTCGCAAACTCCCAGCGGAACGCCTCGGCGCCGAGATCGATCGGGTCGGCGACGGCGATCCGGATGACCGGGTGGCCGGCCGACGCGGCTGCGTCGACGAAGGCGTCTGCGGCCGGTTCCTCATCGCCGGCGACCGTCAGGCGCACGAAGACCCGATCGCTGCCATACGCCTCGATCGCGCCGAGCGGCTCACGGTCGATCGGGATGATCCCGGTCCCGTGCTTCCCGGTGCTCTCGGCGATCAGCTGCTCGGCCCACGAGCCGAAGCTCTCGATCGACGGATCCGGAATGAACGTCAGCTTGTCGCGGCCGGCCATCGCCAGCGTCCCGAGCGCGACACCGAGGCTGACGCCCGGGTTTACGGTTGGTTCGGGATCATGGCAGGCATCGGCCATCGCGAGGGCCGACGCGAGCAGAGCGTCGAGGTCGAGCCCGATCAGGCTTGCCGGCACCAGCCCGACGTACGTCAACGCCGAATAGCGACCGCCGATGTCGGCCGGGTTGAGGAAGACTTCGCGCAGCTCGTCGTGGTGGGGGATCGCGTCGACGCTCTTGCCCGGGTCGGTGATCGCGATCATCAGCTCGCCCGCGTGCTCGTTGCGCGGGGCGTGGTGGCTGCGCAGCGCGCGCTCGGCACGATCCCATGCGTCGGCCTGGAAGGCGAGCGGCTCCGTCGTCGTGCCCGACTTGCTCGCCACGATCCAGAGCGTCGAGAGCGGATCCAGGTCGTCGACGGTCGCGGCCACCGCCGCCGGGTCGGTCGAGTCGAGGACGCGCAGGTCGAGCCAGCCGTCGGCGGTCCCGAAGGTCTTGTGCAGGATGTCCGGGGCGAGGCTGCTGCCACCCATCCCGCCGACGACCGCCGTCATGAAGCCCGCATCGCGCACGCCCTCGCCGAAGCCCTCGAGCGCCGCGGCCTGCTCGGCGAAGTGGGCTGGCGCGTCGAGCCAGCCGAGCCGGTCGGCGATCGACGCCTGGACGCGCTCGTTGGTCGACCACAGCGTCGGGTCGCGGTCCCAGATCCGCTCCGCCCACTGTTCGTCGCGAGCACGCGCGATCGCCGCATCGAAGGCGGCGGCGCTCGCGCCGAGCGACAGGTCGGGGCTCGCGAAGGTCGGGCTGGAG
>JANMRJ010000318.1:0-23268 GCA_031370985.1 Acidimicrobiales bacterium | reverse complement strand
TCGGCCGCGACGTGCCGGACGTGGCCTGGCGCCCGACGACCGACCTGCTCGCCGACTCCCGACTCGCGCGGTTCCTGCGAGGCACGGGCCTGCCCGACCTCGAGGCCCTCCAGGCACGGGCAGTCGCCGATCCGGGCTGGTTCTGGGGCGCCGCGGTCGACGATCTCGGGCTTGCCTGGCAGCGCCACCCGACCAGGTGATGGATGCCAGCGGCGGCCCGGAGTGGACCCGCTGGTGGCGCGGTGGCGCGTTCAACCACGCCGAGGCGTCCACGGCGCCGCGCGCTGAACGCGACCCTGGCGGCGGCGCGATCGCCTGGGAGGGCGAGGACGGCGAGGTCCGCCGGCTCACCAACCGCCAGCTCCGCGACGCCGTGGTTGCCGCCGGGCGGATGTTCATCGCCCAGGGCGTCCGGCCGGGCGATCGGGTCGGGATCTTCCTGCCGATGCTCGTCGAGACCGTGATCGCGACCCTCGCCCTCGGGCGGATCGGGGCGATCTTCACGCCGATCTTCTCGGGTTACGGGGCGCCGGCCGTGGCGACCCGCCTCCAGGACTGCGAGGCGAGCGTCCTCGTGACCGCCGACGGGTTCCTCCGGCGCGGCTCGGTCGTCCCGCTGAAGGCGATCGCGGATGCGGCCGTCGCGCTTGCACCGACCGTCCGGCGCACCATCGTCGTCCGCCGGATCGGTGACCGGGCGCCGGCCGTTCCGTGGAATCGCGAGCGCGATCGCTGGTGGGACGAGGCGCTCGATGCCGCAGCCGTAGCCCTGATCGACGAAGACGGCGCGGGGCCGGCCGTCGAGACGGATCCCGAGACGCCGTACATGCTGATCTACACATCGGGCACCACCGGCCGGCCGAAGGGCGCCGTCCACGTCCATGGCGGGTTCCCGATCAAGGCCGCCCAGGATCTCGCCCACACGTTCGACCTGCGGTCGGGCGACGCCCTGTTCTGGTTCACCGACCTCGGCTGGATGATGGGCCCGTGGGCGATCACCGGTTCGCTCCTGCTCGGTGCCCGGCTCGTCCTGTTCGAGGGTGCGCCGGACTTCCCCGGCCCGGATCGGCTGTGGGAGCTGGCTGCCCGTCACGGGGTGACCCACCTCGGCCTGTCGCCGACCGTCATCCGGGCGCTCATCCCGCATGGCAGCGAGCCGGTCCGCGCGCACGACCTGTCCAGCCTGCGCGTCCTGGGTTCAACCGGCGAGCCGTGGGATCCCGAGAGCTGGTGGTGGTTCTTCCGCGAGGTCGGCGGCGGCCGCTGCCCCGTCGTGAACTATTCCGGCGGGACCGAGGTCAGCGGCGGGATTGTCGGCTGCAACCTCCTGACCCCGATCAAGCCGGCCTCGTTCAACGGCCCGTGTGTCGGGACCGCGGCGGACGTCGTCGACGCGACCGGCCGCTCCCTTCGCGGCGAGGTCGGCGAGCTCGTGATCCGGGCCCCGCAGCCCGGCATGACGCGCGGCTTCTGGCTCGACCCGGACCGCTACGTGGAGACGTACTGGAGCCGCCTGCCCGGGACCTGGATCCATGGCGACTGGGCGGTCGTCGACGGCGATGGCCACTGGTACATCCGCGGTCGGTCCGACGATACGCTCAAGGTCGCGGGCAAGCGGGTCGGGCCGGCCGAGGTCGAGGCCGCCGCGACCGCCCATCCGAGCGTGGTCGAGGCCGCCGCGATCGGCGTCCCGCATGCGATCAAGGGCGAGGCGATCGTCGTCGTCTGCACGCTCCGTCCGGGCGAGACCGACGACGAGGCGTTGCGCGGCGCGATCTCGCAGCGTGTCGTCGAGGATCTCGGCAAGACCCTCAGGCCGGAGGCGATCGCGATCGTCGCCGCCTTGCCGAAGACGCGATCGGGGAAGATCATGCGACGGGTCGTTCGGGCGGCGTGGCTCGGGCTCGATCCGGGCGATCTGTCGGCGCTCGACGACCCGACGACGATCGAGGCGATCCGGCGGGCGGGTCCGACTGGCGGATCGGACGCCTGACCGGGATCGGCCGGGCGGACGGCAGGGATGAGGAGCGGGATCGACCGATGAGCGTCGCGATCGACAAGGACATCGTCACCTGGGACGGACTCGCGGACATGGTGGCCGCGCTCGCCGATAAGGTCCGCGGCGACTACGACGTCATGCTCGCGATCACCCGCGGCGGCCTCGTCCCGGCCGGGATGCTGGCCTACCGGCTCGGAATCCGGAACATCCTCGTTGCTGCGGTCGAGTACTACGACAGCGAGGGCAGGCCGGGCCCGAAGCCGACCTTCCTCCAGTTCCCGGCGGATCCGCAGCTCCGCGGACAGCGGGTCCTTGTCGTCGACGAGGTGTGGGACAGCGGGACGACGATCCACGCGGTCACGGAACGGGTCCGCCAGGCCGGCGGCCTTCCGACGACCGCGGTCCTCCACTACAAGCCTGCGAGGTCGAAGGTGCCGGGGGCCCCGGATCATCACGTCGAGACGACCGATCGCTGGGTCGTCTATCCGTTCAAGGCCGGCCAATGACGAAACCCCGAGCCGGACGGCCGATGAGTCCTCGGCTTCATCGCCGTCTGACTGGAGAATGGCAACAGCTCGTGGAGGAACACGCATGACCAGGACCCTGCTCCTCGTCGGCACCCGCAAGGGCGCCTTCATCCTCGACGGCGGGGCCGATCGCACCAGCTGGACGGTGTCTGAGCCGATGTGCGAGGGCTGGCCGATCCACGATCTCCAGTGGGACCCCTCGACCGGCTCGATCTATGCCGGCGGCGGCTCGCCGTGGTTCGGTGCGGCGGTGTTCCGGAGCGACGACCTCGGGGCGACCTGGACGCATTCGTCGGAGGGCCTGACGTACGGCGATGACGGCCCGAAGATCCCGGCCGTCTGGAATGTCACGCCGGCCCACGGATCGATCTACGCCGGAGTGGAGCCGGCAGGCCTGTTCCGGAGCAACGACGGCGGCGCCACGTGGTCGCATGTCTCGGCCCTGCGCGACCATCCGAGCCGCCAGTCGCCGGGCTGGTCGCCCGGCGCCGGCGGCCTGATCTGCCACACGATCGTCCCTCATCCGACCGATCCCGCCCGGATGTGGATCGCGATCAGCGCGGTCGGGACGTTCGCGACCGAGGACGGCGGGGCGTCCTGGGAGGCCCGCAACAACGGGGTGGTCGCCTGCTTTCAGCCCGATCCCCACCCCGAGACCGGCCAGTGCGTCCACAAGCTCGTCATGGCTGCGGGCGAGCCCGACAGCCTCTACCAGCAGAACCATTGCGGGGTCTACCGCTCGCGGGACGCAGGTCGGAGCTGGGACGACATCAGCGCCGGGCTGTCATCGGAGTTCGGGTTCGTGATGGGAACGCATCCGCGCGATGCGGCGACGGCCTGGGTTGTCCCGCTCAGCCATCCCGAGGAAGGCCGATACGCTCCGGGCGGGGCGCTGGCGGTGTGGCGCACACGCGACCGCGGCGACAACTGGATGCGGCAGGGCGACGGACTTCCCCAGGAGGATGCCTACGTGGGCGTCCTGCGCGAGGCGCTCTCGGTCGACCGCAGCGATCCGGCCGGGGTCTACTTCGGGACGAGCACGGGCCAGCTCTACGGCTCGCGTGACGAGGGCGCGAGCTGGCAACGGATCGCGGACAACCTGCCCTCGATCTGGGGCGTGCAGGCGATCGAGGTCGACTGAGCCCGTGCCGGTCGTCGTCATCCTGCCCCGCTCGCTCGTGTCGCTGATCCCGGGGACGGCCCGATCGACCGAGGTCGAGGCAACGACGGTCCGCGAAGCGATCGACCGGCTCGACGAGCGGACGCCCGGGGTCCGCAACCGACTCGTCGACAGCGGCCCGGTCCTGCGCGAGCACATCAACGTGTTCGTCGATGGGACGCAGGCATCGCTCGACTCGCCCGTGACAGCAGATTCGACGATCCACGTCATCCCGGCCGTGTCCGGCGGCTGACCGACTCAGGCCCCGCGCCCACGGTTCCACTACCTGATCCGTCCACGGCATCAGATTCGGATGAATGAGCGTGGCCAATACGCCCAGACGACCGAATCCTGTCGTGTCGACGCGTTGGGTACGCTCGTTCGTGGGGATTTGATGTGGCGGGTGGATCGGCAGCGGGACCGGGAAGGGCGGCTGAGCTAGCCCGCGAGCGGGACGACCCGGCCCAGCTCCCGGCCCAGCTCCCGGCCGAGTGGATCGAACGGATCGGAGCGCTCGGCAACCGCGTCGGCGCCGAGGCGGACGTCGATCGCGTCGGCCGGCCCGTCGCCGATCACGGCCCGCCAGCCGTCCTCGGCGAGCCGGTCGAGCGTCTGGAGGGCGGCCGCGGCCGTCGCCCGGGCATGCTCCAGCGCCACCCCGACGAGCGGAGGTCGCTCGGTCGATGCGGCCACGCCAGCTGCAATCGACGCTGCGATCCGGGTTGCCCGGATGTCCGCCGCGGACGGCGCGCGCCGAAGGATCGCCGCGGTCCCGCCACTCGGCTGAACCGCCGCCACGAGGGCAGGCCACAGGTCGCCGGTCGCCCGACCCTCCGCCCGCGGCTCCTCGAGGATGAGCCTGATCGACGGCAGAAGGGCCCGCCGGAGCGCGATCTCACCGACCGCGAAGGCTACCGGGTTGGTCTCGCCGGCCAGCCACGACGTGAGCCCGCCGATGACGATCTGGTCGTCGGGCAGGCCGTTGCCGCGAGCGATTGCGACCGCGAGAAGCTGCAGGGCGAGGGCCCGGCCGGCACGCGACGACGGGTTCGACGGAATGCCTCTGGCGAGGTCCGGTCCGACGACGAGTGGCCCGGCACCGAGCTCGACGACGACGCCGGCACGGGCAAGGAGGGCCTGGCCGAACGCATGGTCGGCGAGCGCCCGATCGGGAGCGACGTGCCCGTCGATGATCTCGGCGAGTGGATCGGAGACCGCGATGTCGATCCGTTCGAACGCCGCGACGATCGCGCTCTCCGGGGTCCCGAGGGCCGGCGGCACGATCCCGAGCCGGACGTACCCGCGGCGCTGGGCGGCGACCACGTCGAGATCGCGACGGAGGCTGCTCAAGGCTCGCTGGCTGCCGCTCGGAGCGCCGTCGAGCTGACCGGGATCGGCCGGTGGCGTGCCGTCGCGCGGTCGCCAGGTTGGAACATCCCGACCGGCCCGTCGGAGCCGATCGCTCAGCTCACGTCCGATCGGGACGTCGATCTGGAGCAGGTCCGCGCCGGCCTCCACCGCGGTCTGCGCCTCGCTCAGTGCGCCCGCCAGATCGGACTCGCCGACGGCCGCCCCGATCCATGGCTGTTGCGGCTCGCCAAGCAGGTCGATCAGCTCGGTTCGGGCAGTCCTGTTGGCGTCGATCCGCTCGAGCGCGCCAGCGACGAGCCGGCTCGCCTCTTCCTCGGCGATCGCCCGCCGGTCCGGCTCGCGCAGGAGGGCCGCCTCGAGGCCCAGGTCGACCGCACCCGAGGCCACGTCGAGGGCGAGCCGCTGCGGGTCGAGGTCGTACTCCGCGAGGGCCATCGCGAACGGCAGGACGATCCCGCCGCCGAGACGACCCGGGCCGGCGCCGAAATACCGATCGACGACCGACCAGGCCAGCGGCCGACCGGCCGCATCGAGCCCGCTGACGCCGAACATCCGGAGCATCGCGCGTTCGCGACCGACCGTCGTCGAGGCCCGGGCGCGGCCCGCCCAGGCTCCGGCGAGCGTGTCCGCGCGCTCGACGATCCGGTCGAGCGGTCCGAGGTCGGTCGTCATCGACCGCAGTATGGGGTCAGCGCGGTCGGCGTTGCGCCGATCAGCTCGTTTCCGGGCCGCTCCGGGCGGGCGATCCGATCCAGACGTGGCCGTCGGCGAAGCGCTCGGCCTTCCAGATCGGCGCTCGGGCCTTGGTCTCGTCGATCGCGTAGCGGGCCGCGCGAAAGGCGGCGTCGCGGTGCGCTGACACGGCGACGACGACTATGCTCGCCTGGCCAAGTGGGACCTCGCCCGTGCGGTGGACGATCGCGAGGCGCTCGACGCCGAACCGCTCGGCGATCTCGTCGGCGATCGTGGTCAGGACCCGGATCGCCATCGTCTCGTGCACCTCGTACCCGAGCGACTCGACCGATCGTCCGGCGTGGCGGGCGGCCTCCGATTCCTGGCCGGGTGCCGGCGTCCCCGGCGAGACCCGGGTCCGTCCGACGAACCCGACCACGGCGCCGTCGGCGTCGGTCGCAAGCCGGGCCTCGAGATCGGCCAGAATCGTCGAGGCGAAGGGTGCCTCCTGGAGCTCGAGGATCCGGCGCGGGCCGCCGCTGTCCGCCTGGCTCGCCCCACCCGTCTCGCCGGATCCGCCGCTGACCGGCGGGATGAAGGCCACCTCGTCGCCGTCGTGGAGCACCGTGGACGCGTCCGCATAGTCGCCGTTTCGGGCGAACCGAACCGACGGACGGCCCGGGGCAAGGAGCGGGACTCGAGCGATGATCGCGGTCCAGGCGTCCTCGACGGTCGCGTCGTCGCCGAGCTCGATCGGGACCTCGCGCGCGCCGGCCAGCTCCCGCTGGATGGCGAACAGCCGGACGCGAACCTTCACTTCGGACGCCTCAGCCGCTCGACCGTTCGACGCTCTGCCGCTCGGCCGGTCAGCCGCGCAGGCCGGCGATGAGCAGGCCGTCGCCGACGGGCAGGATCGTTGCCGTGAAGCGCGGATCGCCGAGGACGACGGCGTCGAAGTCGCGGAGCGCCGACGTGTTCGCATCGGTGATCGCCGCGTCGGTCACGCGCCCGCTCCACAGGACGTTGTCGGCGACGACGAGCGCGCCCGGCGCGAGGCGCGGGACGAGGGCGTCGAAGTAGGCCTGGTACTCGGGCTTGAGCGCGTCGATGAACGCGAGGTCGAAGGGCCCGGCGAGGGCCGGTTCGTCGTGAGCGAACGCGTCGAGCGCCTTGGCAGTGACCACGGTGATCCGCTCGTCCGCGATGCCTGCGTCGCGCCACCAGGCTCGGGCGAGATCGGTCCGAGCGCGATCCGGGTCGATCGTCACGATCGTCCCGTCCGATGGCTGGCCGAGGGCCATCCAGAGCGTCGAGTAGCCGTAGGCCGTGCCGACCTCGACGATCCGCCGGCGACCAGCCGCGAGGGCGGCGAGGACACGGCCGCTGTCCCGGTCGAGAATCGGGATGCCGCCCGGTTCGGCGGCGGCTTCGATCGCCTCGAGCGCCGGCAGGAGGGGCATCGTGAGACCTTCGATCCAGCGCATCTCCCGCGCGCCCGGCACCCAGCCCTGGTCGTTCTTCATCGTTCCTCCCCGGCCGTCCGGGCCGGTGCGCAATTCTCGATCCGGGTGATCGTCATACGAGAAGACCCGCCCCGAAATAGAGACCGGCCGCGAGGATCGTCCCCGCCGCGATCGTCCCGACATTGATGTAGAGGAGGCCCGTCGCCGATTCCATCGACCGGCTGCGAGCCGTCTGGACCGCCGCCCAGGACACGATCAGCGGGAAGATCAACCCGACGATCAAGCGCAACCAGACGAACATCGCCCACTGCCCGACGAGGACCGCGAATGGCCCGCCGGCGCCGGGCCCGGCGCCCGTCGCGACCCAGACCGCGAACAGCACGACCTGGAGGGCGACAACAGCGAGCAGGATCCGAGAGATCAGGATGAGCGGCGCCTCGGGCAACTTCGGCGTGACCAGATACCAATGGCCGAGGATCATCGCGGCGAAGACTCCGCCCGTCGCGATCGTCAGGACGGCCAGCTGGAGCAAGAGGGGGATCGCCATGAGCATCGAGCCGCCCCAGCCGAGGGCGCCCGACACGAGCGTCGTCGCGGACGCGACCAGCGCGGCAGCCGCGAGGAGCGGTGCCCGGCGACGCTGGATGAGCGCGACGGCGTAGCCCGCCGCAAGCACGCAGAACAGGCCGAGGGCGACCCGGCGCGGCTGGTCGAACGCGGGATCGATCCGGAACGGCGCGTCGGCCATCGCCGCCGGCAGCGCCTGGTCGGACAGGAAGGCGAGGATCCCGATCGCCACGGCGCAGGCCGCGGTGAACGCCAGGAAGCCGCGCGTCGCGTCGGTTCGGAGGCGGGCCAGGACGACTGCCGCGAACGAGCCGAACGCGAGACCGGACAGGACGGTCCAGTTGATGAACGCCAGATTCTCGGCGATTCGCTCGGCAGGCACGACCCGAGTGTAGCCGAGGCACCTCCGTATTCCGGTCGCGCGGCCGAACCGGCGGGTGCGATCACCGGCCTGCATTCCCTGCAGGCCTCGATCGAAGGCGCCAAGATCGACGGCGACAGTTCCCGCAGCGCCCCGCCCCCACGTGAGGATCGAAGCCATGGCTCTCAACCCGAACGCCACCTTCACCTGGTACGGCCATTCCTGCTGGGAGGTCATGACGCCTGGCGGCAAGACGATCCTGCTCGATCCGTGGTTCGGCAATCCGCTCAGCCCCCGCCCGCCGGCGGCGGTCGACCGCTGCGACGTCCTCCTCGTGACCCATGGCCACGACGACCATTTCCACGACGCCGTATCCATCGCCAGCCGGACGCGGCCGTTGTGGCCGTGCATCCATGAGATGAGCCTGTGGCTCGGCCGCAATTACGCCCACAAGGACGGCTTGATCGGGATGAACAAGGGCGGCACGGTCGAGGCTGCCGGGCTCAAGATCACGATGGTCCGGGCCGACCATTCGTCGGGCGACTACTACGGCGGCTCCGAGACACCGCTCTATCTCGGCGAGCCGGTCGGGTTCGTCGTGGAGCTCGAGGACGGGTACCGGTTCTACTTCGCCGGCGACACCGACGTGTTCTCGGACATGCGCCTGATCGCCGAGCGGTTCCGGCCGAGCCTGGCCTTCCTGCCGATCGGCGGCCACTTCACGATGGACCCGACCGCTGCGGCCATGGCGGTCGAGATGCTCGGCGTGACCGATGTCGCGCCGATGCATTACGGCACGTTCGGGCTGCTGGCCGGCACGCCCGACCAGCTTCGGGCGGCGCTGGCTGCCCGCGGGCTCGACGGCGTCGAGGTCCACGTGACGACGCCCGGCGGCAACCTCGGCTGAGCTGAAGTCACGCGACCGCGCGCGGCTGTCGCGTACGCGACGCTGCCAGCGTGCCGCGCGAGACCGCGAACGGGACATCTGCGATGCATGGTTGGGCCGGTGGCCCGGCGGTCCAGCATCGTTCCCCCGGCGGTGTGATTTGCCGGGCCACTTTGCGCCCGGCGCGGGTACCGCTGGCCCTTCATCGCATCCCCGGCGCGCCGACTGACAGGTGGGCGCAACGGCGGCCGGCGCAGCCTTGAGGGTCCCGGCACGCGTTGCGGCGCACCATGCCCCGCATGGCGATCAACGTCCAGCGCCCGCGCGACATCAAGGTCCGGATCGGGCATCCGCCGCCGGAGTTCGCGGAGCGCGGGCCCTCACGCTCGCTGGCCTTCGCCTTGGTCGGTCGGGCGCTGCTGATCGGCGTCGCCATCGGAATCCTCACGATGACCGGCTCCGGCATCGCGTCGATCGCGTTCGTCGGCGTGATTGCGCTCGGTGCTGCGCTCGTCAGCTGGGAGCCATGAGACCGGTCGTCGGCGGGCCGATCGCTGTCCACCTCGCGGACGGCGGCCACGTCATCGTCGACTTCGAGGACCCGGGCGCCGGCGACAGTCCGGCCGGCGACGGGATCATTTCGGCCCTCATCCACGCCGAAGGATCGGAGCGCGACCTGGAGCAGGCGATCGTCGCGCAGGCTCGCGCCGGAGGCTTCGTCGCCTCGGTCTCGGCGGCCCACCATCCGACGACCGTGGTGATCGAATCGGGCGGGTCGAAGGCGGAATTCTGAGGGCGTCTCCGGCCCGGGAGATTTCCGTCGAGTCGCCGGTGCTCGCGGACACCGGATCGCCCGCAGATCCGGCCGGTTTCGAGCGGTCCCGTGGGGTCCGGAGCAGACCTCTGGATCACGGTCCGTGACCAACCGCCCATTGGCGCGCCGCAGTCGGCAGCACACGATCCACATTCATCCGGGTCTCCGGATGCCGGCCGATCAGCCAGGGGGTTTGTGAATGCGATCAAGTGCGGGCGGGGCGATGACAATGCGCCACGTTGGCCTGGTCGCGCTCGAGGCCCTGCTCGTCGCGGTGATCGCGTGGGTCGCCGCCATGACTCTCGCCGGGGCGACCCAGAACGGCGGCATCATCGGAGCCGCCGAGGCCGGCCAGGACGCCGCGTCGCTGACCGTGGCGCCCGCCACGCTCGGCGGGGCCGCCGTCTTCACCGCAAATCCGGGTGACGAGGGGATGTGGGTCCACGCCACCTGTAATCGGTCGACCACGAACCTCTTCAGCCAGTGGATCCGGGTCGACGCGTCCCGCCACGCAACCCTGACCCTCGCGCCGTCGACGCGCTGGTCATCGGGCGCCGCTGCGTGCACGGCTGAGGAAGGCTACTTCTCCTCGAATGGTCGCTGGCGGGTGATCGCCACGACCAAATTCAACGTGGCCCACTGAGGCCGTTCACCCTCTCGAAACTCCGTCATTCGGAGCAGAAGCAGGCAGGACCAGCGCCGTCGCGAAAGGAGCCTATCCGCTCGATGCAAAGCAAGCCGACCCCCATCTAGGGTAGGGTGGTCGGGAACTCCATCGCCCGACGCCACCTCGATTCAGGGTCGTGATGGCATCGATCAAGGCAAACGCGGGGCGACCCGGGGACGCAAAGCCACGGGGCTGGAAACGCCAGTCAGCCGGGCTGCCGATGTGCCGGAACCCCTCTCCGGCCGCTAGCAGGAGCGTGAATCGACATGCACAAGATCCTCAGGCACAGCGCAGGTGCCATCCTCGAAGGTGGCCTGATCGCCGTTATCGCAATCGGCCTCGTCGCCGGCTCAGCCCTCGCGGCCAAGCCCGCCGCGGGCGGCTCAACCGGCGGCAAGCACGGCGGCGGCGGAACGACCACCGGCTCGATTAGTCTCGTCATGGTGACCGACAACAACGGCAACGGCGCCGCGAACTGGAATGACCAGGTCACCTACGACGTGTCGAAGGTCGGGGTGACGAATCCGTTCATCACGACGACCTGCACGCAGAACGGGGCCAATGTGCTGACGACCTATGCGGGCTACTACCCCGGTTATATCTGGTCCGGCGCGCAGACGATCTCGCTGACCACGGAGCTCTGGACTGCCGGTGCGGCGTCCTGCAAGGCCGTTGTCCAGAACACATCGATCGTCTTCACCTACAGCGTCGGTGCTTAGGCGCTGAGCGCGACCGCATCTTGAAATCACAGCCCGGGCAGCAATGCCCGGGCTGTATCGATTCCAGCGAACCGCGCTCGCGTGCCAGTACGGCTTACAACCTGGATCCTGCCCCGCCTTAACAGCGATGCCGGCCCGTGAGGGCCGGCATCGATGGTTCTGGGCTGTGGTCGGCGGCCGCAGGCCGCGCGGTTCAGTGGTGGTTGTTGATGGTCAGCGAGGTGGTCTCGCAGCTCGAGGAGGGATCGGCCAGACGGCTGTCGTCGTAGCTGACATTCCACGAGTAGTCGCCGGTGGCGAACGCCTTGAAGGTGGTCGCCAGGACGGAGCCGTTGTGGGTGCCGAAGGTGCTGCCGGTGGCGGCATCCGTCACGGTGATGGTCTCGCTGTACTTGGACGTCCCGCCGCTGGTGCCGCAGGTGAGGTCGTTGTACAGGGTGAAGACCAGGGACCCGTTGAGGTTCGCGTCACCGGTCAGGGTGGCGGTGTCGTTCGGCAGCCAGTCCTGATCGGTGATCAGGCTGGACACGCCGGTGATCTCCACCGTCTCGGCAGATGGCTGGTCGGCGCAAGCGACCGGCGTGCTGGCCAGGTTGTTCGGGGAGTTGCCGCCGTAGGAGGCAACGAAGGTGTAGGTGCCCAAGGCAGTCGGGATGAAGCTGACTGCGGCCTGATTGTCAGGGGCAGCCGTCTTCGGGTAGGTCCCGTTGCCGCTGACCGCTCGCGACGTTGCCGACATCGCGGTGGTCGTGCAGTTGTTCGGGCCGAATGCGGTCCAGCTGATCGAGCCGCCGGCGGCTGCGCCGTTGGTGGCGTTGATCGAGCCGTCGCCGATTCCGTCTGTTCCGGGCTGCGTGGCAAGCCCGCTGATCGTCGCCGTATCGCTGATCGCATTGCCGAGCGTGACCGTTCCGCTCGCCTGGGTGGCGAGCGTTGGCCGGACCGGCAGGACCTCGAAGCACTCGGTCGTGCTCGTGGCGTCCTTCGGGTCAGAGCTGGAAGGAACACCGTTCGTCGTCGGGGTGAAGGTGGCGCGCCAGCAGTAACGACCGACCGACGTCAGGACCGTGTCCTGGGAGTCGACGGCCGGGCTGGCATTGCTGACAGCGCCCGTGGCACCGCCGAGGAATGGGATGGATGTCCCACCGCTCTGGCAGTTGGTTGTCGAGTTGAGCGCGAGCGGGCCGCACAGGCTGAACGCGACCGAGCCGGCCCAGGGGGTGATCCCGGTGACCGAGACCACGGCATGATCCTGGACCGTCACAGAACCCGTGCCGATCGAGACGTCCGGCACGCTGTTCGCGTTGTGATCCGTAAGGTCCGCGCCGGCGCCGGTCTGCGGCGTCGTTACGGTAGACGAGTCGCCGACGAAGGCTTCCTCCGTGTGCGTCGTGTCCGGGCAGGCCGATTCGGCGATAGCCAGGTTGTTCGTGGTGGGACTGGTGTAGGCGGCGACGAAGGTGTACTTCCCGGCGGTCGAAGCCGTGAAGCTGACGGCCGCCTGGTTGTCCGGAGCAGCGGTCTTCGGGTAGGTCCCGTTGCCGCTGACGGTGCGCGATGTCGCGGCCATCGCGACGGTCGTGCAGTTGTTCGGGCCGAGGGCCCGCCAGGTGATCGAGCCGCCGGCGGCCGCGCCGTTGGTGGCGTTGATCGTGCCGCCTGGCCCGATGCCGTTGGTGCCGGGCTGGGTGGCGAGACCCGCGATGGTCGCGGTGTCACTCAGGGTTCCGCCGGCAGCCACTGGTCCGCTCGCCGCGGTCGTCATGGTCGGCTGGACCGGCAGGACCTCGAAGCACTCGGAGACGGTGGTGAGGTCGTCGGCCTTCGGATCCGAGCTCGAGGGCACGCCGTTGGTGGTGGCGGTGAAGGTCGCGCGCCAGCAGTAGCGCCCGACCGAGGTCAGGGTCGCGAGACCCGAGTCGACCGTGTTGCTCGTGTTGCTGACGGCTCCGGTGAGTCCACCGGTGAACGGAATGGCCACGCCGCCGGACGCGCAGTTCGTGGTGGATCCGGTGGCCAGCGGGCCGCACAGGCTGAAGGCCACGTTGCCGGCCCACGTCGTGACGCCGGAGACGGTCACGACCGCGTGGTCGCGGACGCCGACCGAGCCGCTCCCGATCGAGACATCGGGGATGGTGTTGCTGTTGTGGTCGGTGAGGGCCGTCCCGGTCGAGTTGCCCGGGGTCGTGACGACGTGCGAGGTGCAGTCGCCGAAGCCGCCGAGGACGAAGTCCTTGAGGACCGCGCTCGTCGTCTGCGACGAGCGGGTCTCGGATGCAATCGACGCGAAGCACTCGCCGGCGAGGTTGAGGAAGCTCAGGTTGACCCCGCCCTCGTAGAACTCGCCCTGGAGGTACGTGTTGGCCGGATGGGTCGTCGCATTGACCGTGGTCTTGTCGACGAACGGCCACGGCGTGACGGTCCCGTCGACCGGGTTGACGATCCCGCAGAAGCCGGAGATCGCCGGGTTGACCGGGTTGCAATTGGCCTGGTCGGACGAGGCCTGGTAGCGGAGGTTCGCGTCGCCGCAGCTGACGCCGCTGACCGGCCCGCTCTTCGGGATGTTCGTCGCGGTGCAGCCGGTGTCCCAGGTGTAGACGGTGATCGTCGACACGGCTCCGCCGTTGCTGAAGTCGCTGATCAGGAGCAGGTCGCCGTTGCGGTGGAACTCGGTCCCGCCCGATGACGTGAAGCCGTTGCCGCCGCCGATCGCGTTGGAGCCGAGGCCGATCTTGTTCTGGAAGAACCAGAAGCCCTGCTGGGCATCACCGCTGTTGTCGTAGCGGTCGTTGCCGAAGAGCAGCAGCTCGCACTTCGTGCCGGCCGGCGCGGTCGTGGGCACGACGCACGTGGAGCTCGGGGCGACCGAGTAGCGGGCGGCGAAGCCGTGGAGCAGGTTGTCCTTGTCGGGCAGCCCGCCGACGTTGTCCTTCCACGCCCACGAGTTGATGTCGATCGGGTCCTTCGACCCGCCGCCGGTGAAGATCGTGCAGTTGTTGCCGGTGCAGTCGGCAAGGTTGCCGACCGCGGCATGGGTGTCGGTCGCCCAGGCAACCGCGGTCGCACCATGGGTCGGACCGTTGGCCGTGCACTGGGCGGTGGCTGCAGCGGCGCTGAGGCCGTCCTTGATGGACTGCTCATAGCAGACGCGATCCCAGTCATCCGGGGCCGCGCCGCCGTTGCCTGTGGCCGAAATGGCGTTGCCCTCGAGCTCGAACACGCTCGCCGGCGTCGACGCGAGGACCGCGTTGCCGACGAAGAACATGCCGGAGATGAGCCCGGCAACGGCGATCCCGGTCAGCAGCTTCCTGCTCTGCGGGTACTTCCTGACTTTACGACTGATCACGATGGATCCTCCCTGGCGTTGTACAGATGGTCACTGGAGCCCGCTCCTTCGAAGTTCGCCATTGACTGGCCGCAGCATTCCTGCTGGATCACGGGGCGTTCGCCTTCCCCGTTCGCGCGCATTGCGGTTGATGGCGATGTCCCCGATGCCTCCTTCGTCCTCACGCGCCTGACCGCTCGAGAACTGCAACGCGCCGATGTCGTGTCGCCCGCGCGTGAGCACGAAAAGATGCGAGCCCGCCGCGTTCAGGGCGCGGCGAGCTCACATCCGGTCTCGGGGACCGCAAACTTGGAAGGCGGCCGGGCAGCGCGAGGCGTGCCGCGGTCGCGGAAGCACAGAGATCGTCTTCGAACGACGCGCCGTCGAACGGCAATCCGGATCCCCTGCCCCCCGGCAGTGCGGAATATCCCCCGGCTCGACACGACCCATGACGAGGTCGTTCGGCCGCGCTTGCCTGGGCGCGCGGCCACTCCCTGACGTCCCCGAAACTGACTGCACCGGTGCGCTCGTGGCCCCCGCCGTCGCCACCGGTAGAGCCCGGAATACTGGTAGTACGGAAGTACTACGTCAAGGGGGGACTAGCGGACTCGGGTGTGTGCGTTCACAGGGTGTCGCGCATTTGTCAGCGTCCTCGTCTCGGGTGCGACAGAGGCTCACGATGATGGCTCCCGTCGAGAGGCTCCATGCGGATCTCGCCCCGGCGTCGAGTGCGCTCGATGACTCAGGGTTGTCCTGGGGTCACGATCAGCTGGGGACGCTGCGCCGGAACACCTTCTCGCGACGTGTAAATGGCCCCGTTCGCGTTCGAGCTGAGCATTCCGAAGCTCACATCTCCGTCGCCCCGGACGAGCGATGTGACGTCGAGGTCGTACCAGGCGCCGACGACCACACTCCCGAGCGAGGCGATCGTGGACGAGCCGAACGCGGGACTCGTGTTCCAGGTGACGCCGGTCTCCGACCAGGTCGCGGTCACCGAGCGGACCTCGCCGCCGAATGAGGAGGGATTCGTGCAGAAGAGGCGGAGCGTAGCCTTCGCGACGCCCCCCGTGCCGGTTCCCGTGACGGAGAAACGCATCAGCGATCGCTTGACGGGGCTGCCATCGACCTGGATCGACGTGCCGGTCCCGAAGTTCGTCGTCGGAAGATCCTGCTCGATCCACGCATCCGCAGCGGCCGTGAACGCCAGGCTGCCGGGCGTCGTGATCGAGACCGGAGCGGACTCGGGCGAGCGGTTGCCCGCCTGGTCCGCGGCGCTGACGGTGTAGGAATAGGTCGTGTTCGGCGCCACCGTCGAGTCCGTGAACGTGGTCGTCGACGACGTCCCGATCGCCGTCCCGCCGCGCGAAATCCGGTAGGAGGCGACCCCGATGTTGTCGCTGGCTGCGTTCCAGCTCAAGGCGACTGTCGAGCCACTCGGCGCCGTCGCCGCCAATCCCGTCGGTGTCGAGGGCGGCGTCGTGTCGGCGGAGGTCGTCGAACCATGGCAGGCGGTCGTCCCCGTATCGGTGAAGGTCTTGCCCGTCTCGGGAATGAAGCTCCAGTCGTAGGAGGCGGGGTGCAGCGTCAGCGCGAGGACCCCATAGGTCGCGGCATTGCGAACCTCGCTGTTCGCAGCGACGGTCGTGACGCTCGTGTGGTTCGCTCCGCCCGTCCCGACGATGAACGAACGCAGACCCCTCGTGACGTCGAGACCGCCGATCGCGTTCTGCGGCGCGAATCGTTCGTAGAGGTGATCGTGGCTCTCCAATACAAGGTCGGCGTTGTTGTCGTAGAGCAGCTGCCACAGCTTGCCCATGTTCGGGGCGGCTCGTCCTCCGGAGCTGTAGAGCGGGATGTGCCAGTACGCGAGCGTGCACGTGGTCGGATGTGCGACGAGGTCGGTGAGGAGCCATTTGTATTGCGGCGAGGTCGTGCCGCAGCCGCCGGCCGGCGTGCAGTTCGAATTGAGCGCGATCAGGTGCCAGGCGCCGACGTCAAAGCTGTAGTAGCCCTTGGCAGGATCCCCGGCGGCAGCGCCGAAGTATTTGAAGTAGCCCGCCGCGCCGGTGTTCGTGACATCGCAGCCGGTCCCGCCGCTTGTCAGGTATTCGTGATTGCCGACGGCTGGGCGGGTGATCGCCTTCACGCGGCCCCAGCTGAGGTCGTACGAACCCAGGAATGCGCTGTATCCGCCGCAGTAGTACTGGTTGTCGCCAAGGGCCAGGACGGCGGAGTAACCCGCGCCGGCAAGCAGGTCCGAGGTATAGAGCTGGCGGCACGACGATGAAGTGCCGCTGCCACCATGGAAGCTGCTCGAGGCTGGGTCACAGGCGATATCGCCCGCCGCGGCGATCACCGGGTCGCCAGCCGCCGCAGCGGACGCGGGCCAGCTCGCACCAGGAGGCGCGATCGGCAATCCCGTTGCCGTCGCGACGCCGAGGATGACAGCCAGCGACAGGATCCGTCGGCCGGTCCGACCGCGTGATCCGCGGTGAATCGCCAATCCGCTCGGGATCCTCATCCGCTCCCCCTGAGTTTTCCACCCAACACCGAGCGCCGCGACCTCGCAGGATGCGCCGTGGTCGACAGGCACGGGCGGCGCACGGATACCGTACTCCGGTAGCAACGGAAATGGAACCACCACCGGTGCCGATGCGGCGGCCGCGATGCGGATCGGTCGCTGGCGCGACCCTTCCGGGCCGGCCGCGCCGATGGGCCCGGAGGTCCGGTGCGCGGGGGCACCGGGATTCCCCTCTGGAATCCACATCTGTACCCCGTACCCCCATTGACGTAGTACGTTCGACGCAGGTACAACGACCGTCTCGGTATCGTCCATCAGCCGTCCTCGGAGGGCACCCCACGGCCAGGGCGACCGGGCAGTCGTCTTGCGTCCAGGTTGGGGGAATCGCCGTGGGGAATCGGCTCATTGTCACGTGCCAAGCGGGGAGGCATGGGCCGTGGCTCATGTCGGCTGCATCGTCTCGATCGTGGATCAACGGCCGGTCACCGGCCGGTCAGCGGCTGCCCAGCTCGCGATCAGCCAGCGTTGGACGCGCGACCGGTCGTCGGGGCATGGAGTGCCGGTCCTGTGGTCCTCGTGGGATGCGGATCGCGCGAACCGTGCGATCGAAGGGCGATGGAGGTGCCGTGACTGACTGAGCGCGCGGAGGCCTGACCCAATTTGGGGCCCGGTCGTCGGGAATCGGTCGTACCTCGACCCCGCCACCGCAGGGTGAGGGTGACACGACTCCGGACGAACGACGGCCACCTTTCCCTGGTCCATTTCTTCCTCGATCATCGCATTCATCTCGGGCCAAAGGGGACTCGATTGACACTGATGCAGCCCAATGCGGCGGCCGATGCCGACCGGATCTGGGTCGTTCTGCCTACCTATAACGAAATCGAAAACCTCGCGGCGATCTCGGCAGCGATCCTCGAGGCACTCCCGCGGTCGACCCTCCTGGTCGTCGACGACGATTCGCCTGACGGCACGGGCGGTCTCGCCGATCAGCTCGCGGCTGCCGACCATCGGATCCAGGTGCTCCATCGCGCGGCCAAGGAAGGCCTGGGCCGAGCCTATCGGAACGGATTCCGGGTCGCCCTCGACGGCGGAGCCGGAATCATCGTCCAGATGGACGCGGACTTCTCCCACGATCCGGCCGCCTTGCCGAGCCTCGTCACGCCGATCGCGGACGGCACGGCGGACGTGGTCATCGGCTCCCGTTACGCCAGGGGCGGCCGAGTGGTCGACTGGGGTCCCGCGCGGCGCCTGATCAGCCGCGGCGGCAGCGTGTTCGCGCGAACGGTCCTTGGCCTCGCGCCGCACGACCTGACGGGCGGCTTCAAGGCGTGGCGCGCGGAGACGCTGGCGGCCGTGTCTGGCGGGACGGTCCGCGCCGGCGGCTATGTCTTCCAGATCGAGATGACCTATCGGGCGAGCCGCGCAGGGGCGCGCGTCGTCGAGAGGCCGATCACGTTCGTCGACCGACGCCTGGGGGCTTCGAAGATGAGTCGACGAATCATCCTCGAGGCGCTCGGGATCGTCCTTGCGTTGCGCTGGGAGGAGCTCCGTCGAGGAGCGCAGGCGCTGACGACCGAGGCCAGCGTCGAGCACAACGACACCACCAACTGAAGCCGATCTGGCGACTCGGGGGTCGCCTGGAGGAGAGCGCGCGCGATGGAAACAGAGACAAGGGGCGGCATTGCCGCGCTGATCGACCTGCCGGCCGATCAGCGGCAACGAGGGCGGAATTGGATCAAGTTCGGGCTTGTCGGCGGATCAGGGCTGCTGGTGAACCAGCTGCTCGTGGTCGCCCTGACCGAGGTGGTCGGGATCCATTACCTCGTGTCGGCCATCGTCGCAACATTCGGATCGTCGACCTGGAACTTCATCGGGGCCGACACCTGGGCGTTCGCCGATCGACACTTCGATCGTTCGCTCCGCGAGCGGTACCTCGGCTTCCTCGGCCTGAACCTCGCGCTGCTGGTCGCTCGGGTGCCGCTGTTGTGGCTTCTGACCGAGGTCGTGGGGATCCACTACGCGGTCTCGAACCTGATCAGCCTCGTCGTGCTCTTCGGCCTTCGCATAGCGGTCGCCGATGGCTGGTTGTGGGCCGGGAGTTCGCGCTCGATCGAACCGGAGACGGCCGACCGATCAGCGCTCGGAGCGATCGGCGCCAAGGCGATGGCCGTGGCCGGCGAGCGGCAGGCCCGTCATCGTTACGACCTCGCCGGCATTCTCGCGATCGAGTCCGACGTAGAGCTCCGCGAGCTACGCAGCTTCGCGAGCCAGCGGATCGGGCCGCCCGACATCAAGATCCGGGTCGGTGTCGTTGCGCCAATGCCGACACGCCGTGTCCGGTTCGAGGAGCGCGGCCAGGAGCTCGTCTACCGCGAGCACCTCGGGCCCATCGGGGCCAACTTCACGCTGCGGATGGGCGAGCCGATCGAGATCAAGGTCAGCAAGCTGCTTGCCCTCTCCCCGCACGTCGTCTACACGAACCTCGTCGAGGCGTTCCTGCGCTTCCTCCTCGTCTCGAAGGGCTACGTTCTGCTCCATTCGGCGGCGCTCGTCGGTGAGCACGGGGCGACCCTGCTCTCGGCCCAGACCGATACGGGCAAGACGAGCACTGTCATCAGCCTCGTCCGCTCACGCGGCTACCGCTTCCTGTCGGACGACATGACGATCATCGATCCGCGCGGCGAGGCGATCAGCTACCCCAAGCCGATGACCCTGTCGTTCCACACGATGGGAGTCGCGAAGGACGGCCGACTGACGATGGCCGACCGGGCCCGGCTGGCGGTCCAGAGCCGGCTGCACTCGAAGTCTGGTCGGGAAGTCGGCCGCGCACTCGGCGAGCGTAATCTTCCGATCATGAGCATCAACTCCGCGGTCCAGTTCCTGGTGCCGCCGCCGAAGCATCGCATCGAGGACCTGTTCGACTGTGCGGTCGGCGGTCGCGCACCGATCCACAGCGTGGTGCTGATGGAGCGCGGTGAGGAGCTGCTCGAGCCGGTCGACATCGACGCGGCGGTCACGAAGCTCCTGGAAAACACCGATGACGCCTACGGTTTTCCGCCCTTCGAGCGGTTCGCGCCGATGATCCGGATCGGCGGCGACGACTACGCGACCCTGCGACGCAAGGAGGCGGAGCTGCTCCGCTCGGCCATCAGCAACGCCGAACGGTGGCACCTGCGGGTCAAGGGCCACGAATGGGCCGAGCGGCTTCCGGCGATCATCGACGGTCCCGCGCTCGTGCCGGTCGGTCCCGGTCTCGAGGACCCGACGTTCGTCGGCGTGCCGGTCGGACCCGGAGTCGCGGGCTCGGTGCCGGTGCTGTCCGGCTGGGCCGTCCCGACCGCCCTGGATCCGGGGCCGGGCCTCGCGCCCATCACGACCATCACGGCCATCAACGCGGACCTGACATCTGCCCTCCCGCGGACGGGGACCGCCGTCCGCGGGTCGGTCGACACCGACGAATTCGGCGACGAGGCCGTCGGAGAACGGGAGGCATCGTGATGGATCGGTTCAGCGGGCGCCGGCGGCGGGCGCCGGCCGGGGGGCCCGGGGACCGGCGGGCATGACAGCAAGGCGACGCAATCATCCGCGTGCATTCATCGGCACAATCCTCATCGTCCTGTCGGCCATGGCGGCGTTCTTCACTCCTTCCGCCCCCGTCCTGGCGGCCGGCAACAGCTGCGTGACCAGCGGCCCCGGCTCGTACACGGTGAGCGCGTGCATCACCGTGCCCGCTGACGGAGCGACCGTTTCCGGCACCCAGACGGTGACCGGCACGATCTCGGTCCCGACCGGAACGAGCCCGGGTGTCACGCGCGCTGTGTTCTTCGTGCGCGGCGCATACGTCCTGACCGACTACACCTCGCCGTACACGTTCGCGCTCAAGACGACGGACTTCGTGGATGGCACCGCCCTGCTGGAGCTCGAGGCCGATATGAAGGACGGCTTCGCGTCCGCCCACGCCTCGATCACGCTGACCCTCACCAACGGGGTCCTGACGCCGCCGGTCAACACGAACACATTCACCCCGCGAACCCCGGCGCCGGCCGCGGGACAGCCGCTGATCGTGGCCGCTGCGGGCGATGGCGCGGGCGGCGAGCCGAACGAGACGGCCGCCACGAACCTCATCGCGGGCATGAACCCGGACATGCTCCTGTACCTCGGCGACGTCTACGAGAAGGGCTCGCTGACGGAGTTCGAGAACTGGTACGGCAACAGCTCGTCCTGGTACGGCCAGTTCCGCCCGAAGACCAACCCGATCGTCGGCAACCACGAATACGAGGGCAACGCCGCCCCTGGCTACTTCAACTACTGGGACAACATCCCGCACTACTACAGCTACAACGACGCGGGTTGGCACTTCATCGCCCTCGATTCGACCTCTCAGTTCAACCAGACGGCGCCCGGGTCGGCCCAGTACGCCTGGCTTGCCAATGACCTCGCGACCAACACCCAGCCGTGCACGATCGCCTACTTCCATCACCCGCGCTACTCGGTCGGCCCGCAGGGCGACTCACCGCAGCTGGACCAGATCTGGTCCCTGTTCAACGCGTGGAGCGTGGACATCGTCCTGAACGGGCATGATCACGACTACCAGCGCTGGCTGCCGCTCGACGCGAGCGGCAATCCCAGCCCGACCGGCGTGACCGAGTTCGTCGTCGGCACCGGCGGCCACGGGATCCAGGGGTTCAACCGGATCGACAGCCGCGTGGCCAAGGGCCTCGACACGAGCCCGGCCGGAATCGGCGCGCTGAATCTCGCCCTGGGCAGCGGCAACGCGACCTACCAGTTCGTGAGCGCCACCCAGGGCGTTCAGGACTCGGGGTCGATCTCGTGCACGCCGTCGACCAGCGACACGACGCCGCCCACGTCACCGACCAACCTGACGGCGACGCCGCTCGGCGCGAACCGCGTGGACCTCAACTGGTCGCCAGCGACCGACAACGTCGGCGTCGTCAGCTATGACCTGTCCAGGAACAGCCAGTTCCTGTCTTCCATCCCGGGGTCGTCGACCTCGTTCACCGACACGAGCGTGCAGCCCTCGACGGCCTACACGTACACCGTCAGCGCGCGCGATCTGGCCGGCAACTCATCCCCACCCAGCCTGCCGGCGAGCGCGACAACGACCAGCGGCACGTCCGTCCCGGTCCTGACCGATGACTTCGAGTCCGGTGGGCTCGCCACCTGGACGAACATCGGAATGGTCGTCCAGGGCACGGAGGTCTATGCCGGATCGTTCGCGGCACGTGCGACGACGACGAGCGCCGCGACCTGGGCATGGCACTCGATGGCCAACCAGACGAACGCGTACTTCCGAATCCGATTCAAGGTCCTGAGCCAGGGGGCGAACAACCTCTACCTCATGAAGGTCCGAACGTCGACGGGGACGTCGATCGGCGGGCTGTACCTGGGAGATTCCGGCAACACGCTCAACTACCGCAACGATGCGGGAGCCGTGACCGTCCGCTCGCCGAGGACGGCGGCCGCCGGCGTCTGGCATGAGTTGCAGGTCCACTACATCATCAACGGCACAGCGAGCCAGATCGAGACATGGCTCGATGGGTCGAAGGTCCCCGAGCTCAGCAAGACCGACAACTTCGGGACGACCCCGATCGGGCGCATCCAGATCGCGGACAACTCGGGCGCACGCGCCTACGACCTCGCGATCGACGACGTCGTCGTCGACACGCAATTCATCTCGAGCGCGCCGCCGACCGACACGACGGCTCCGTCGGTGCCGGGCAATGTCACCGCGACAGCGGCCTCGTTCGACCGGATCAACGTCGCCTGGTCGCCGTCGATCGACAACGTGGGCGTCGTGGAGTATGACCTCTACCGGAATGCCGAGCCGCTTGACGTGGTGCTCGGCAGCTCGACGTCATACGCGGACTCGACCGTGGATCCGGGGACGACGTACAGCTACACCATCCTGGCGAAGGACGCGGCAGGCAACCAGTCCTCGAAGAGCAGTCCGGCGGTCGCGACGACGCCGGCGATCGCGCCCGGCGCCCCGACCGGCCTCACGGCGAGCGGGAGCGACGGGCTCGTGTCCCTATCGTGGACGCCGCCCACCTCGACCGGCGGCGCCGCGATCACCTCCTACCGGATCTACCGGGGCACGACCGGCGGAGGAAGCAAGACACTCCAGACCTCCGTGGCGACGACGTCCTTCGATGACAGCAGCGTCACCAACGGGACGACCTACTACTACACGGTGACG
>JANMRJ010000295.1:0-8351 GCA_031370985.1 Acidimicrobiales bacterium | reverse complement strand
CACCCGTGCGGGTCGGCCACCAACTACGTCGCCGTCGGGGCCGACGGCGACTACTGGACGTGTCATCGCACGGTCGACAACGCCCCCTACCGCCTGGGCGATGTCACCGACGGCCTATCGCTCGCAGCGCGCCAAGAGTTCCTCGACGGGCGGGGCGTCGACTCCCAGGAGCCCTGCCGCGGCTGCTGGGCCCGGTACCTGTGCGGCGGCGGATGTCATGCGGAGGTGGACGAGTTGGGACGAGAGGGGTGCGACTACGTGCGCGGTTGGCTTGAGCACTGCATCGGCGTCTACGCCGACTGCCTGGCGGACTTCCCGTCGCTCCTCCACGCCGTGGGCGCGGTGGCATGAAGGCACTGAACCTGTCGGCCCGCCTCAACCAGGTGGCGACAGGGAACCCGGCGGCGGCCACCCTGGCCAGCGGCGTGGCCAACTGCTTCCCCGGCCTCGAGTTCGACCACCGCAATCTCGACCGGCGGTTCTTCCCCGGCCTGGTCATTGAGTTCGCCGACCCCGAGCGGGCCCGCGAGTCGCTCGGAGGGATGGTGCTTGCTGTCGACCTCGATGACCCGTTCCTCGCCGAGGTGTCGGCCGACGCGCCCGACCTTCGCCCCCAGCTGGAGACGCTCCGAGACGCGATGGCCGGCGACAACCGGCTGTGGTGGCTGGCCAGCGTCACCCAGGAGGGCGTCACCATCGACCCCCGGCAACTGGCTGGCGTGGCCCTCGACGGCACGGGCACCTGGCGGGTGGTGCGCTCGCTGGAGCCCGGTCCGCTCAGCATTGTGCTGCGCCGGTTCCCCGTCGAGGAGGGAGCGCCCGAGGACGAAGTCACCCTCGACGGCCGGCGCCGGCCCTACGTCGGCGCCGGCGCCATCGACGCCGGGTACCCGGCGGGGGAGCTGACCCAGAGCCTGTGCTCGCCGTGGCAGCACGACTTCCGTGACTGCGGTTGCTACTACTGGGCGTCGAACCACCCCGACATCGCCATCGACGCCGACGCCGGGCCGCGTGACGCCTCCCGCTACGCCGGCCGGGGCTGGGTCGACTGGCTGCGGGCCCGCCCGGCGCGTCCGGAGTTCCCGATCTTCGCCTACTACGAGATCAGCCATCGCTACCAGGACCTGGCCGTCGTGCTCAAGAACCACGAGACGGCCGAGCCCTACGCGCCGGCGGCGGTCGAGCGGGCTCGGGCCTACCGGACCACCGACGAGCTGGTCGACGTCCTGCGCAACGAGCTGGCGCCGCTCGAGCACGTCTTGATCCTGGAGTACCTCTATGCGTGGTCGTCGGTGCGGCGGCCGGAGGACGTGGCTCGCTTGAGCGACGCTGAGCTGGCCCAGATCCTGCCGAGGCAGTTCCGGGCCGATCCCGACAACCCCCTCGGCGGCCTCCCCGACCCCGCCGCGGCTCGCACCTACCTGCGCAGCCGGTTGCGTCGTGACGTCACGTTCCTGCGCGAGGAGCTGCGGGCCACGGCCATCAGCGAGATGCGCCACCTCGGCCTGGTCAACGAGTTGCTGCGCCGGCTGGCGGCGATGGGCGTCGGTCCTGCGTACACACCCGCCCTCGACGTGGCCTCGCTCGTCTTCCGTCCGACGCCGGCGCAGCCCGACGCCACCCGGCCTCGGGCGCTGCGCCCACTGACCGCCGAGGTGGTCGACGACTTCGTGGCCGTCGAGCGCCCGAGTGGCGGTTTGGAGGGCCGCTACGCCCGGGTGCGGGCCACTCTGCGCCAGCGCCGGTACGCCAGGACCGAGCTGTTCGATGTCGCCACCCGCATCGTGGAGGACGGCGTCGACCACTTCGCCATCTTCAACCGCATGCGCTCCATCGTCGACATCTACGACCAATCCCCGCCGGCCCACCTCAAGCCGGCGTTCACTCTCGGCCCGCCCGACAACGCCCTGGTCGCCCGTGCCCTGCGGGCCCAGCAGCAGGTCATCACCCGGCTGGCGGCGGGCTATGCCGGCGCCGAGCCCCAGGTAGCTCAGGCCCGGCAGACGATGCTCGACCTGGAGAAGCTCATCGACGACTGCGCCGGCGAAGGCCTCGGGGTGCCCCTGTTCTCGTAGCCGGTCTCTTAGCCGGTCTCGTAGCCGGCGCTGACCTCAACCAGCCTGTTGGGTGCTCCCGAACCGGGATGGCGGCGGGAAGCATCACACCAGTACGTGACAGGGCCGCCCCTCGGCGTTGAGGGCATTCTCAAGGCGAGGCGAACGCGCCGAGAGAGCCACGGTGGCATCCATGTACACGGCGGCGGCGAGCGCTTCGGCGCCCAGGATATTCAGCTGATGCCGGGCCCGGAGGTGACCGATGACGGGTCCGAGTTCGCGCAGACTGACCAGGCCGATCTCCTCCGGCAGCTCCAAAACGGTGGCGAGGGCCTGCTCGCGCCGACCGGGCGGTAGGCCAGTGAACGGGCCAGAGAGCGTCCCAGGTCTGTTGGCGACGCCCAGCACCGCCTGGCACAGGCGGACGTACCAACAGCCCGTCGTGGCGATGGAGTGGTCGGAGCCCAGCTCGGCTGGAAGGTCGTCCCCGCGCAGCACGACGCTCAGGAGCTGGTCGTCGACTATGAGGGTCACTCCGTGGCGAGGTCGTCGTCGCCGAACCCGGCTCGCGCGTTGGCCCAGTCAATGTCGGTCACGGCATCCAGCAAGTAGCGGCGCAGGCTGGCCACACCCCCGGGGATGAGCAGGACCGCATCCCCAAGGTCGAGATATCCGACCTCGCCCCCTGCACCAAGACCCCAGCGGTGTCGTGTCGAGGCGGGCAGGCTCATCTGGCCACGGTGGGACACCCGAAGCTCACCCGTTCGTCGCATCTGCGAAGTCTACAAGGCGTCCTCGCCTGGCGCCTTGGCGAACCTCGCCCGGAGTCCCCCGATCACCAGGTTGGCGGAGGGCTCTGCCGGCGCCGACGGCCCTCGACGTGGCCTCGCTTGTCCTTCGTCCAACCCCAGAGCAGCCCGACGCCACCCGGCCCCGGGTCGGGCAGGCCCGGCAACGATGCTCGATCTGCTACGCCGCCGACCCGACCAACGCGCCCGAGTGGTACGCCAACATCACTTCGATCGACTGGCAGACCCCGCCGCCGGTGGCTGTCGGCTCGAAGATGAGTTTCGTGGCCCGCTTCCTTGGCCGGCGGCTCGAGTACCCCTACGAGGTTGTCGAGTTCGTGGCCGGCCAGCGGCTGGCGATGCGGACGGCCCAGGGACCGTTCCCCATGGAGACGACCTATACATGGGAACCCGCCAGCGCCGAGTCAACGCGGATGACACTGCGCAACCGGGGCGAGCCGGCCGGCTTCTCCAGGGCCCTCGCGCCGCTCATGGCGCCGGCCATGCGGCGGGCCAACCGCAAGGACCTGGCCAGGATCAAGGCGATCCTCGAAGCGGCCTGACGCCGGGCCTCGTGGTCAGCCGTCGTTTCGCAGTTCACACCGACGCCTCGTCGCCGCTCGCCAAATCCGGGTCGCCCCCAACGCCGGCCGCCGACATCAGGTGTGCAGGGAAGCGTCGTCCATTTCTATGCCGACCACCTTGGCGACGCGGTTCAGGTCGGCGTCATGGGCGAGAAGGACGGCTTCGGTGCGCAGCGCCACCGCGGCGATCATGCAGTCGATCAGCCCCCCGGGCGTAACCCCCTCCCGCCGGCACCTGCGATAAATGCGTGCCGCCCCATGGAAGTCGGCGACGGCGTCGAAGCGGACAAGCTCGAAGCGCAGCAGGAGCCGACGGAGGTCCGCCTCTCGCTGATCGGTCCGAGCCCCGGCCAACACCTCCATGACGACTGGGTCGGTGACGGCGAGGGGACCATCGTCGGCGATCAGAGTGGTGAGGCGAACGTCGACTGGGCTGCCGGTGGCCCGGTCGTACTCGACCCACGCCGAGGTGTCGGCGAGGATCATCAGAGTCCCGTGGGCGTGGCGTCCTCAGGGATCTCGACGATGGCGTGGGCGCCCCGCATGGCCAAGGCCTCGTCACGGCTCATGGGCTGGCCGGCCAGGTGTCTCAGCGCGAGGTCGACCGCCTCGGTCTTGGTGTGGACGCCATAGCGGTCCATGACCGCTCTGAGGTAGTCGTCCTCGATCTCGATGTTCGTCCGGACACGAGCCATACACTGAGCCTACACGCTAGGTGCCCATCAGGCGTATCTTGCCTATCCGGCATGTCTTCCGCGGACCAGTCCCCACCGGCCCACCTCAAGCCGGCCTTCCCCTCGCCCCGCCCATAGCCGGCGCGTCGCACGCGGCGAAGCTCCTGTCTTCCCGGGCCGAGAGCACGCACCGAGTCTCCGCCTGGGGCCGCTACACGACCTGGAACGCCACGCCGTCGGCCTCGGCAGCGGCCCGAAGGTTCGGCCCGACATCGTTGTGTGACACGGCGATCGCTCTGCCGAGCTGGTGGGCGGCAGCGAGCGCCTCGACCATCGCCGCCGATAGGGACCGCCCGCCGGCGAGGTGGCGAGTCTGCAGGAGCGCCATCGGCCAAGCCATGTCCCGGAGGCTCAGGACCTCGATCGATGGGGGCTGCGTCCAGCAACCCGGCTCGCCCGCCGGGCGGAAGCAGGATGACGGCATCACCGAGATCGACGACGGTCACGCGTCCGCCATGATCGAGGCCCCACCGGTGGCGAACTGCGGCCGGGACGGACATCTGGCCGCTGGAGGAGACGAGGAACTCCGAGGCTGCGGGTATGGCCAACTCCGATCCAGGTTGGTAACTCCTCGCCGTACCAAGAGTGGCCGAACTGCCGGCGCTATCGGGATGCCCCTGTTCTCGTCGTCCAAGTAGCGGCAGAATAGGCGCACGACCAGCGACAGATTGCGCACACAAGGTGCGGCAAAATAGGCGCACGGATGTCTCCACTGTGTCATGCTCATCTCGTGACGATCGTCCCAGAGAGCCCGCTCGGTCGGCTGCTGCAGCGCCATGCGGCGTTCGCCGTGTCCGAGGCGCTGCTCGACACACGCGTCGTCCTGGTCAACGGAGCGCGCCAGTGCGGGAAGAGCACTCTGGTCCGAGTCGTCGCCGAGTCTCGCTCCGTGGCCTGGCGGTCGCTGGACCAGGTGGTAACTCGACAGGCGGCGCAGACCGACCCGGCGGGCTTCGTCGATGGGCCGAGACCGATGGTCATCGACGAGATCCAGCGCGTGCCCGAGCTCCTGCTCGCCATCAAGGAGGAGGTCGACTCCCGGCCGGCGCCCGGCCGGTTCCTGCTCACCGGGTCGGCCCGAGTCTTGGGCCTGCGCGGCCTCCCCGACGCGCTGCCGGGACGGATGGAAACCATCGAACTATGGCCCTTCGCGCAAGGTGAGATCGACGGCGGGCCCGACCGCTTCATCGATGCCGCCTTTGCTCACGGACCGGACCTCCGCCACGAGTCCACCGTCACTCGCGCCGAGTACGCCCAGCGCCTGGTGCGAGGTGGGTTCCCCGAAGCCGTGGCGCGAGACCTGCCCCGTCGACGGGAACGCTTCCTGGACGCCTACGTGCGCGATCTGGTCACACGGGAGGTGGCCGAACTTTCGCAGATCGAGCGGGTGGGCGAGATGCAGACGCTCGTACGGCTCATCGCCGCCCGGTCGGGTCAGCTTCTGGTCGCCAATGCGCTGGCCAGCGCGGTGGGGCTTCCCAACCGGACGGTCGGTCGCTACCTGGGATTGCTCGAAGAGGTCTTCCTGATCAAGCGGGTGCCGGCGTGGTCGCGCAACATGAGCACCCGCGCCACGGCCACGCCGAAGGTGGCCATGGTCGACTCCGGTGTGGCCGCGAACCTGCTTGGCATTGGAGCGGACCGGCTCCTCGAACCCGGATCACCCTTCGGGCCCCTGCTCGAAGGCTTCGTGCTCATGGAGCTCGCCCGCCAGTTGAGCTGGTCGGCCCAGCGGGCCGACCTGTACCACTACCGCACCCGAGACCAGGTCGAGGTGGACGCCGTCCTGGAGAACAGGCAGGGTCAGGTCGTCGGAGTTGAGGTCAAGGCATCCTCGACCGTTCGAGCCGAGGACTTCCGGGGACTGCATCACCTGAAGTCTCGGCTCGGGGACGACTTCGTGGTCGGCATCGTTCTCTACACCGGCGGCCAAACTCTGTCCTTCGGCGACCGGATGCGCGCCATGCCGTTGAGCGCACTTTGGACGACAGCGCCGTAGGCGGGGGCGGTGTGGAGAAACACGATGGTGGCCGTCGAGCGGCGGAGAGTACGCTCTGCGGCATTGGCCGGAGCGCCAATTGACCAAGAGGCCGACCTCCTGTTCCTCACCCAGGACACCGAGTTCGCCGACCTGCCGGCCGACACCGCGGCGACGGTCATGAGCTCCCGTGTTCCCCAATTCATCCCGATTGCACGGCGCGTCGACCTGTGGCTGCACGCGGTAGACGACTTCCTCCAACATCCCCGACCAGGAAGGCTCTTTGAGGTGTTTCCCGACGGACGAGTTGTGGGTTGGGAAATCCGCGACACGTAGGCGCGCTCCGAATTGGGAGTCGCGGCCAGGCGTACGCGTCGAGGCGTTCGAGTGCGCTCCCGCGTTGCTCTCAACCAGCCTGCTGGATTCGTCGCTCGTCATAACCGTCATCCGGGAACAGGGGAAGGCCAAGCAACTTCCGTCGCTCGGGAAGCTGGTCGATGACCAGGTGGCTGCCCGGCAACTCGATGATGCGGTACAGCTTGGTGCGAGACGGCGCGGTGCGCACCACCTCCGAGTTCGTGACGACGAGGTACCGCTCCGAAAGGTCACAGGCCCGAATGTCGGCGGTCACCTCGTCGAGGTTGGCGAGTGTCGTCACGATCGACCGGAGCCAGTTCGCTCGCACGATCTCGTCGGCACCGAAGGAACGCTTCCGACCTTTACGCCCAGCTGGCACCAGCCAGCCACGCTCGACCCAGTCGTCGAACTGGTTGGGGGTGACGCCCGCCGCCTCAGCGGCCTCGGGTTCCGAGAGGAGAGGGATCTGCCGACTCCGGTCGAGGGCGTCCTGCCACCGGGCGTCCTCCAACTCCTCGAGACTGTTCTCGATAAGCAGCGCGGCGACCTGCGCTGGCCCGACTCGCCGGCCGGACTCGCCGACTTCGCTGGCGATGTCCTGCAGACGAGACCAGCTCTCCGCCTTGAAGGGCACCTGCCGGCTGACTTTCCAAGAAGGGTCGGTGGGGCGGCCGCCACTCGATCGCAGCCGCTCGTTGAACTCCTCGCGTAGCGCCAGCATGTCGAGCGGACCCCCGATCGTTCGCTGGCCGATCTCGACCACCCGAGCGGCGCCGAGCCCCTTCGCAAGCTCTGCCTTGTCGTCGTCCTTCATGCCGATCCCCCTCCTCGTAGTCCACAGTCCCGAAGTACGTCCCGTCGATGACGATCCCGATTTCACCTTGGTTCGCCTCCCGACCCATCCGACAGAGGAACTCCTTCAGTCGCATCACGACATCTGGGTCGTCGAAGACACCGGACGGCACGAATGAGGTCACCATCTGCGTCTCGTCGTGGACGAGCGCTCCACCACGCGCGTCGTCTCGCCAGACACCGCCACCTGGAGGAAACGCCGTCGCACCTCGGAACAGCCGGCCGAACGTGGCCAGGGCTTGGTCGGTCCAGTACGCCTGGTCGATCGGACTCCCGTCTCGGTCCACGCTGGGCACGAACAGCGTGACCTGGTCAACACCGGCAGGCGGTCCTGCCCCGAGGGCGTCGTGAAGATCACTCATAGGTACTTTCTATATCGAAAGTCGCCGTCCGTCCAGAGGGTCTCCGTCGGCCAGGAAGCCCGCGGCTCGACTTCGGTGTGCGATCGGGTCCGCCAGGACGCGCCTGTTGTTGTCGTGATTGGCCGCCCTTCAGCGACCTTGAATGATCCCATCAAGCAAAACGACAAATCGCCGGGCCTGGTGGGTCAGCGGCTCCCCCCCTTCTTTTCGAACCCGGAGATATTGCCTCTTATCCCTGAAATTGCACGCAGGGGTCTGGGGCAGCTCCGTCACACTTCGTCAGATACAACTCACCTGGCGCTGAGACGGGCCCAATTCTACGTCTCGGGTGGACCAGATCCGATCCTCCCGGCATGCATCCGGGCACTGCGGTTCGGCGGGTCCGCGCCGCGAAGGGGGACTGGTCGGATACGTGGCCGCACGAGCGAGGCGTCGGAACGTCAGCTGGCGCTCCAGTTACTCCTCTTCGGCCGACATGCTTCTGGTTGTGACGAGCCGTCTGGCGATGTCGCGCAGTTTGACGTTCTCGCGCTGGGAGGCGCGCCGCAGAATCTCGAAGGCGTCGTCAGCGCTGATCCCCGGTGACTGGGCCATCAGGATGCCCTTGGCCTGTGTTCGATCTCCGCCCTGCTCGCCGTGGCC
>JANMRJ010000279.1:0-2846 GCA_031370985.1 Acidimicrobiales bacterium | reverse complement strand
CCGCGAGTTCGTGGCCGAGGCGACCCGGGAGTTCGAGCGGGTGCTCTCGCAGGTTGTGGCCGAACACGAAGGGGCGGGCCGGGGCGCGCGCACGATGCTCGGGGAGCCCCGCCCCTTCGCGGAGCGCGCAGTCCACGCCAGCACGCCGCTGGCGTCGCCGTGGGACGACCTGGTCGGTCCGTTTCTTCGCAGCGTTGGCGTACAGGCTCGACTGAGGATCAGTCGTCAGGCGGTGGCGGCCAAGGCCGCACGCCGGCGGCTGCTGCGGACCATCACCGTCGACGGCGAGCACCTTTATCCCATCTGGCAGTTCGACGGTGATCATCTCGTCTTCGGTCTGGCCGAGACGCTGGCCTTGTTCCCCGAGCGAGCTGTCGACGGCTGGACCTTGGCCGCCTGGCTGCGAACCCCTGATCCAGACCTGGGTGAGGCGCCGATCGACGTCCTCGCCCGCGGGGAACTCGATCGAGTCAGGGCCGTCGCCCGCACCGCAGCTCGCACCCTCGCTGCGTGAGCACGACGCTCACGCTCGGCGAACCAGGCGACCTTGCCGGCTTCCCCGCGGTCGCGCCGCCCAAGCACATGACCCGGGTCTGCCTGGCTGCGCGTGACACATGGTGGTTCTCGGCCGACGGGAGCGGGCGGTTCGACCTCGTCGCGCCCCGGGGCACGTGCTACCTCGCCACCGATGCCTACGCGGCTATCCGCGAAGCGGCCCGCCTCGGGCCGGTTTCGTCGCTGTGGGTACAGGCGCGAGAACTGCGAGAGGTGGAGCCCCCCGACCCGAGCGCCCGGTTGGCGGCCACGACTCGCCAGGCGGCTGGCCGCTACGGCATCACCACCGAGCTCACCACCACCGTCCCCTATGACCTTCCTCGCCGCTGGGCGGCCGCGTTCCATGCCCACCGGTTCGACGGCATCCGCCACGAGCTGCGTCATGACCAACGGGCCCGACCGTCGGGGATCGCGCTCTTCGGACCGATCGGACCAGGCGACCACGACAACGGCCGGCGGACCGCGCTCGCTCTCGCGGCGATGGATGCTGCCGGAGTACGGGTGCTGCCGCCTCCGCACTCGATGGCCTTGACCGTCCAGCCCTGAATGCGCCGGGCTACAGGTAGTTCGCCGGGTTCACTGGGTCGCCGTTGACTCTGACTTCGAAGTGGACGTGGGGACCGGTGCAGTCGCCCGTGCAGCCCACCCGTCCGATGGTCTGGCCCTGGGTCACGCGCTGGCCGGCGGACACCGACATCGACGACTGGTGGGCGTACAGGGTGGCGATGCCACCGCCGTGGTCGATGATGGTGGCGTTCCCGTACCCGCCGTACCAGCCGGCGCTGACGACCACGCCGTCGGCGGCCGCCTGGATCGGCGTGCCCGTATCGGCCCCGTAGTCGATGCCGGTGTGGAGCCGTGCGGTGCCGTAGATCGGGTGGATCCGGTAGCCGAACGGCGAGGTGATCGGCGCGCCGGGCACCGGCACAATGAGCCTGCCCGGCGCCTTCGTCGGTGCTGCTGCGGCCGATGCCGGCTGCCCCACGAGTGTGGTACTCGTGGCGGCCCGGGCTGCGGCGGCCGCGGCCTCGGCGGCGCGCTGCTTCAGGGTGGCGGCGATGGACGCCGACTCGGCCTCGAGGTTCTCGAGGTTCGCCTCGAACTCGCTCTTCCGGGCGACGACCTCGCTGCGCAGCTTGTCGGTCTGGCCGATCTCGGCCAGCACCTCGGCCCGCGCTGCGGCCTGGGCGTTGCGGCTGGTCTGAAGGGTGGCCCGCTGCCCGACCACCTGATCGCGCCCGGTCTGGGCTTCGGCCCGGGACACGTCAAGCCGCTTGCCGAGGTCAGACACCTCGTCGCGCAAGTGCTCGGTGGTGGCGATGGCATCGGTCTGGGAACCCACGACCGCTCGCATGTACGACCGCTTCGATGCCAGGTCGCCCAGGCTGGACGAACTGAGCAACATTGCCGCGTAGCTGGCCGCCTCGGACTGGCCGGTGTAGGCGGCAATGGCCTGGCGGCCGAGCTCGGCCTTGGCCGCAGCCAGCTCGCCGCGGGCCTCGCCGAGGCGCGCTTCGGTGGCGCGCTGCTGGCCCTCGACGGCGTTCAGTTTCGACTGGGCCGCGTCGAGCTGGCGCTGGACGCCGGCGATCTGGCTGTCGAAGGAGGCGACCTTGGCGTCGAGCGCCTTCTTGCGCTGCGTCGAGGCGTCGATGAGCCCGAGCAGGCGCTGCTCCTCGGCGGAGGCGGTGTCGACCTGCTTCTTGGTGGCGTCGATCTTCTGGTCGACCTTGGTCTTGTCCGCCGCGGTCTGGGCGCCGGCCACGCCGGAGAGGGCCATGACCACGGCGACGAGGACGCCGAGCAGCGCCCCGAGCCGGCGCCTCGCTCTCACTTTGGCCACGTTAGCCACACGACCCACTCCTGCAACGGCACCCCGGAGGTTGCGGCGACGCCCGAGGGCGCCGCTGAGCTTGCGGCGTCGACCCGCGTTCAGTCGGCGAAGGTCCGCCGTGCCCTCAGACGTCGAGGAACCGACTGACCGCCAGAGCCGACCCGACCGTGCCCACCACGACGCCGACCACGAGCAGCAGGACCCCGGTACCGGTGACATCGGCCCCCGTGACCAGGAACTGCTTGAACAGCTGAATGTCGTTCCGGGCGCCGGAGATGCGGTCCTGGATGAGGTTGCGACCCATCCAGACCACACCGAAGGCGAGGGTGGCCCCGGCCAACCCCTGGAGCAGGCCTTCGAGCATGAACGGCACCCGGATGAACCAGTTGGTCGCCCCCACCAGCTTCATGACCGCGACCTCACGCCGGCGGGCGAAGATGGCCATGCGGATCGTGTT
>JANMRJ010000266.1:0-2348 GCA_031370985.1 Acidimicrobiales bacterium | reverse complement strand
CGGGTGCGGTGAACACGATCTTCGACCGCGGGGTAGCCGACGATACTGGGGTCGACCTCGGCGGGGCGGCGGAGCGACCTTTGCAGGTCGGCGGAAGGAACTACACCGGAAGGTTCGTGACAGTCTCACTTGCCACTGCTGGGCACAGGTGGGAGGCCGAGGTCGGGTTCTGCGACGACTGGCCGCCGGGCTGAGCGTTGCTCGGTCGTCACGCGTTCCTGCGGCACTTCACGCTCATCGTGCGCGCGGCAGACTTGGAGTTCGAACTCGACCCGATCAGCAGGTAGCGCCTACGACCCTTGGAGCGCCCGGTTGTAGGCCCGGAGGCTGAGCGTCTGGGTGACGAGCAGCATGCCGAGGGCGACGGCCAGCGCCTTGGCTACGGGGGCGAGGGTGAGCGGTCCGGTGATCAGGGCCCGGCTGGCGTCGACCATGTAGGTGAACGGGTTCCACTCAGCAACGGCCTGGACCCACCCGGGGAGCAGGGAGCGGGGCACGAATTGGGTCGACAGGAACTGGAGGGGCAGGAACAGCGGCGCCAGCGCCAGCGGGGCCTGGGCGTTCTTCGTGGTCAGCGCCACCACGAAGTACAGGCCGCCGTAGGCCGCGGCCCACAGGATGAGCAAGGCGAACAGCAGCACGATGCCCAGCGGGCCCTCGTTGATGTCCATACCGAGCAGCACGCCGACGACCAGGAGGACGGCGCCGGCGGGCACCACGCGCACCACGTCGAACAGGACCCGGCTGAGCAGCAGCGCCGGCGGGCGGACATCGAGCAGGCGCAGGCGGTCGAGGAACCCCGACTGGATGTCGATCACCAGGCTGGTCGCCGCATAGCCCACGCCGGTCATGGCCGTCAGCATGATGATGGCCGGCGTCATCCACTCCGCGTAGTTGTCGGTCGGGAACCCGGGCAGGTCGGTCACCCGGTAAAGGGTCTTGGCCACCAGCACGAGCACGGCGAGGGGGATGATGATCGGCAGGGCGTAGGCCAGCACCGGGTTGCGCTTGCCCTCCCGCAGGTTGCGGAAAAGCAGCAGGCGGAGCTGGGCGAACGGGCTCACCGGCCGCGACCGCTCGGGAGGCCCACGCTGCGTCGCACGGCGGCGACGCTCCCAGTGTCCACCCCGCCGGCCGACGCCTCGATCTGCGTGCCGGTGAGGCCGACGAAGACGTCCTCCAAACTTGGGGCGCGGATGCTCAGGCCCTCGATGCCGGCGCCGGCGCCGACCACCCGTCCGACCACCGCCGGCACCGCCGCCTCCCCGCCGGCCACCGTGACCTCCAGCCACCCGTCGCCGGCCGGCGCCACCACGTCCGGCGCGACTGCGACGCGTACCCGGGCCTCGTCGGCCGGCGCGACGCGCACCCGCACTGTCGTGGTCCCGAGACGGTCCTTTAGCTCCCGCGATGTCCCGATGGCGGCGATGCGCCCGTCGTGCACCACGGCCACCCGCTCCGAAAGCTCGTCGGCCTCGGCCAGGTACTGGGTGGTCAGGAACACCGTCGAGCCGTTGTCGCGGAGGTCGCGGATCAGGTCCCACACCGCCCGCCGGCCCTGGGGGTCGAGGCCGGTGGTGGGCTCGTCGAGGAACAGCACCTCGGGCCGGCGCACCATGGCCATGGCCACGTCGAGACGCCGGCGCATGCCGCCCGAGTAGCCGGCAGCGATGCGGTCGGCCGCGGCCTTCAGCCCGAAGCTCTCCAGCAGCTCGGCGGCCCGGTCGGCCGACTTCGGCTTGCCCAGACCGGCCAGGCGGGCAGCCATGTCGAGGTGCTCGCGGCCGGTCATGAGCTCGTCGAGCGCCGCTTCCTGGAGGGCGGCGCCGAAGACCTTGCGCACGGCGGCGGCTTCAGTGGCGACATCGTGGCCGAGCACCCTCGCCGTCCCCGACGTGGCCCGCAGCAGGGTGGTGAGGATCCGCAGCGTCGTGGACTTCCCCGCCCCGTTGCGGCCGAGGTAGCCGAACACCTCGCCCTCCTCGACGCGGAAGGTGACACCGTCGAGCGCCCGGACGCCGCCGGCGAACTGCTTGGTGAGCTCGTCCACCTCGATCGCCGGACGGTCGCTCACGGGCGACACCCTGCCACGTCGCCGGTCAGAATCGCATCATGCCGACCGACCCACCCGCCACCCGCCCCGCTGACCACTGGCGCAAGATGCTGCGCCGGACGGCCATCCCGCAGACGATCATCGACGCCGCTCCCGACGCGGAGCCCATGCTCGAACCGGAGCGGTTCCGGTGGAAGCCGGAGGAGGACGCCGCGCAGCCAGTACGACCGTCCCGCCGGCGGGCGCTGGAGGCGCTCCCCCCGGGAGGGTCGGTGCTCGACATCGGCGTGGGCGG
>JANMRJ010000247.1:0-4124 GCA_031370985.1 Acidimicrobiales bacterium | reverse complement strand
CCGCTCGAGCCGAGCAGGAAATCGAGATCCGCGCCCGTGTCGGCCTGCAGGACGTGGTCGACGTACAGCCGCTCCCAGCCGCGCGTCGGGGCGGCCAGGCCTGCGACCATCGCCGGCGAAAGCGGGCGCGCATCGAGCTCGGCCTGGGGCACGTCGACCTCGATCCGCCGGGCGGCCACATCCAGCACGATTGTGTCGCCGGTCACGACCCGGCCCAGCGGTCCGCCCGCCGCCGCCTCGGGCGCGACGTGCAGGACGACCGTGCCGTACGCGGTCCCGCTCATGCGGCCGTCGCAGATCCGGACCATGTCGCGAACGCCCTGCGCCAGGAGCTTCGCGGGGAGCGGCACGTTCGCGACCTCGGGCATGCCCGGATAGCCGCGCGGTCCGCAGCCGCGCAGGACGAGCACCGAGTCGGCCTCCACGTCGAGGTCGGGGTCGTCGATCCGGGCATTGAAGTCCTCGATCGAGTCGAAGACGACCGCCCGGCCGCGATGCCGGAGCAGCTCCGGTGAGGCGGCGGCGGGCTTGATCACTGCGCCCAGCGGGGCGAGGTTCCCACGGAGGACCGCGATTCCCGCGTCGGCCAGGAGGGGAGTCGCCCGCGGGCGGATCACGGTCTCGTCCCAGATCCGTGCGTCGGCCAGGTGATCGACGAGCGGGCGACCGGTCACCGTCAGCGCACCTGGATCGAGGAGGTCCTCCACCTCGCGCAGGACGGCAAGCAACCCGCCGGCGCGGTGGAGGTCCTCCATCAGGAAGCGCCCGGCCGGCTGCAGGTCGACGAGGAGCGGAACGCCCGCGCCGGTCCGGTCGAAGTCGTCGAGGGTCAGCTCGATCCCCAGGCGTCCGGCAATCGCGAGCAGGTGAACGACCGCGTTCGTCGACCCGCCGACGGCGGCGAGAGCGACGATCGCGTTGAGGAACGAGGCCCGGCTGAGGACCGCGCCTGGCCGCCGATCCTGCTCGACCAGCTCCACGGCCAGGCGGCCGGTCGCGTGCGCCGCTTCGAGGAGCCGGCTGTCGGCCGCCGGCGTACCGGCCAGGCCCGGGATCGTCATGCCCAGCGCCTCACCCATGATCGCCATCGTCGAGGCGGTGCCCATGGTGTTGCAGTGGCCGCGGCTCCGGATCATCGACGACTCCGACGCGATGAAGTCGCGCTCGGACAGCGTCCCGGCGCGGACCTCCTCGCTGAGCTTCCAGACGTCGGTCCCGCAGCCGAGCGCGACGCCCCGGAACGTTCCGCTCAGCATCGGCCCGCCCGGAACGAGGACGGCGGGCAGGTCGACCGAGGCCGCGGCCATCAGCAGCGACGGAATCGTCTTGTCGCAGCCGCCGAGAAGAACGACGCCGTCGATCGGGTTGGCGCGGAGCATCTCCTCGATCGCCATCGCGGCCATGTTCCGCCAGAGCATCGCGGTCGGTCGGACCTGCGTCTCGCCCAATGACACGACCGGCAGGTTGAGCGGGACGCCGCCGGCCGCCCAGATGCCATCCTTCACGCTCAGGGCGACCTCGTCGAGGTGGGCGTTGCAGGGCGTGAGATCCGACGCGGTGTTGGCGATCGCGATGTGCGGCCGACCGTCGAATGCGTCGGCCGGCAGGCCCCGCCGCATCCAGGCCCGGTGGATGTAGGCGTTGCGACCGGTCCCCGCGTACCAATGCGAGCTTCGACGCGTCGTCACTCGCCTATATTCGCCGAATGGGATCGGTTCGAGGAGCCAGTTCGCCCGCGCGACCGTCCGCAGGCCTGCGGTGAGGGCATTCGTCATCAGGGCGCCTCGCGAGAGCGCGGTCGAAAAGGTCGAGCCGCCGGTTGCCGGGCCCGGCGAAGTGGTCGTCGACGTCGAGCGGGTCGGTCTGTGCGGCACGGACGCCGAGTTCTTCACCGGCGAGATGGCGTACCTCCAGCAGGGCCATGCCCGTTACCCGCTCCGCCTCGGCCACGAATGGTCGGGTACGGTGACCGCCGTCGGCGACGGCGTCGATGCCGACTGGATCGGCCGGCGAACGACGGGCGACACGATGCTCGGCTGCGGACGCTGCCGGCGCTGCACGACGGGTCGGGCGCACCTGTGCGAGGACCGATCGGAGGTCGGGATCCGGGGCGGCCGGGCCGGGGCGCTTGCCGAGCAGCTGGCCGTGCCGACAGGTTCGCTGCACGGACTGCCCGACACGGTCGATCCGGCGGCCGGCGCGCTCGTCGAGCCCGGCGCGAACGCGCTGCGCGCGATCCTGGCCGCGGTTGTCGGGCGGGGTGACCGGCTGCTCATCCTCGGCGCCGGGACGATCTCATTGCTCGCCGCACAGATCGCGGCAGCCGAAGGCGTCGAGGTCCACCTGATGGGCCGATCCGAGCGGTCGCTCGACTTCGCGCGCGGGCTCGGGCTCGGTGATGTCTGGACGGTCGCGACGCTCCCGCGCACGCCGTTCGACGCGGTGATCGACGCCTCGAATGCGCCCGACCTGCCCGCGCTGGCGCTGGACCTGGTCGAGCCGGGCGGGCGCGTCGTGTACATCGGCCTGGCCGGCACGGCGAGCACGATCGACACGCGCATGCTGGCGCTCAAGGATGTGACTGCGACCGGGATCCTCGGCGGCTCACCGGGCCTGGCCGAGACGATCGCGCTCTACGCCTCCGGCTTGGTCGACCCACGGCCGCTCGTCGCCGCGACGGTGGGCCTCGACGAAGTCGCCGCTGTCCTCGCCGGGGGCCGTCCGCCGGGGGCCGGGCTCGGCCCGAAGATCCAGGTCGACCCGCGCCGCTGAACGGCACGCGGTCATGGCTCGGCTCGGTCGCCGGCCCACGACGATCAGCAGCGAAGCGAACCCGGGTCGGTCGGAACCCAGGGCTCTCGGGGATCAGTGGCTGACGAAGCAGAAGCAGTGCTCCTCGAAGCCGCCGGAGCCGTCCCCGGGTGAGGACTGGCTGACCGCCACGTTGCCGGGACCTTCGCACCGCCCGGGCGGACGCCTACGTGAACTCCGCGCCCAAGGCCTCTGGCCCGCACACAAACGGTCGCGGCATTGGGCTTTGGAGGCCGTCCTTTCCCAGGCCAATCAACCAGGCCCGCACATCGTCGAAGGTCGACCATGGCCTGAACGCGACCTGGCGATCCCGGCAGATCCCCACGAGATCTCCCTTGGCAAACACGGTATCGGCATAGGCGACGGCGTACTGGTCGCTGTAGCCATCACCCACGTAGACCACGTGCCGGCCTGCGGCCTGATGGGTCAGGACGCGCGATCGCTTGCACGTGCCGCACACGAAGCAATCCGGATTGCCATGAGGAAAGCTGATCGTCGGCCCTGACGGGCCGAACTCGACGGCCGCGGAGTAGATCTCGATCTGGCCCACCTCGAGGGCGGCGATCGCGGGTTCGACGAAGAACCCGAGTCCATCACTGACGATTTCAACGGCACCTCCCATGGTCCGCACGTGGTCGACGAAGGGCGCAAATGTCGCATCGTGAGGTTGCTGACCCAGGATGTCGGGGAGGTCGGCGCGGTGCCGGGGAAGAAGACGTGCCTCTGCCTCGAGAAGCGCCCGCGAGCCGATGGCGCCCTGCCGGTATTGCTGCTCGAGCGCCAGCCACTCCGTCTCGGACGAGGCCGCGCGGATGAGCTCATCGGTGACGTCATTCGTTGCGATCGTCCCGTCATAGTCGACAAGAACCGCAAAGCTCGAGCCCGCCTGGACACGGTCCGGGTGGGCGGCGTGAATCGACGTCATCGTGGGCGGGTCATCCTCGTGCGGCCGAAGACCTGGCGGGAAGATTTGGTGATGGGCGATGGTACGGCCGAAACGTGGGGGAGGGTCGGCCGAACGACCGACCCTCCCGGTTGCGGCGACCAGCTCGCCGGGAACATGGACGCAGGGAGGCTGTTTGGCTCCTCCGTTACTGCCCGAGCAGGACCTTCGATGTGAAGTCCTTGGCGAGCAGTGTCTTGTACGGAGCAGGGATCCAGGCGACGCCATTCTTCGCGCGGACAATGAGAGCCGAGGTTGTCGGCCCCGACGACGATCTTCATGTCCGATCCGCCTCGCGTCCGGTTGCTGTGCCGTCGCCGAGCCGGACCTTGCCCGCGGCGGTCAGGGCCGCAGCCATCGAGACGGCGCC
>JANMRJ010000241.1:0-3709 GCA_031370985.1 Acidimicrobiales bacterium | reverse complement strand
GAGGCCGTCGATCAGGTTGACCGCGTTGGCTATGGCGACCACCCACACCACGGTCACGAGGAAGCCGAGGTCGGGCGAGAGGACGTAGAAGTCGAAGAACGGAACCCGGAAGTAGAACATCACGACGCCGGCCAGGCCCAGGACGGAGGCGGCGAAGACCTGCCCGGCCACCTTGGCCGGCGCCGACACCTCGCGTAGGTCGTCGAGCATGCCGACGGCGAGGATGACGATGGCGGCGATGGCCAGGCCGAAGGGCTCGGAGGACTCGAACACCGGACCAAAGCCCGGCATCACCCGGGCGACGCCGAGGGCCACCAGCAGGGCGGCCAACATGGCGACCCCGCCGAGGGTCGGCGTGGGGCGCTCGTGGATGCGCCGCTCGTCGGGCTTGACGACTGCGCCCCACCGGGTCGAAAGCCGCCGGACGACCGGCGTCAGCGCGAAGGTGACCGCGGCCGCCACTGCAAAGACGACCCCGTACCGCCACATGTCAGTTGTATGGGCGGAATTTTGAGCAGAGCACGTTGGCTGCGTCGCGGATCTCGGCGATGGCGGCGTCGTCGGCCGGGGCTCGTAGCGCCCGGCCGATGAGTGATGCGATCTCCTCCATCTCGGCCTCCCGCATGCCGGCGGTAGTGACTGCTGCGGTGCCGATGCGAAGACCGCTGGTGACGAACGGCGAGCGTGGGTCGTTGGGGATCGTGTTCTTGTTCAGGGTGATGCCGGCCCGGTCGAGGACATCCTGGGCCACCTTGCCGGTCAGTTCCGCGTCGAAGGGGCGCAGGTCGACCAGCATGAGGTGGTTGTCGGTGCCACCCGACACCAGGCGAAACCCCTCCCCCGCCAGCGCCTTGGCCAGGGCCTGGGCGTTGCTCACGACCGCCGCCGCGTAGTCACGGAACGCCGGCTGGGCCGCCTCACCGAAGGCGACGGCCTTGGCCGCCACCACGTGCATGAGTGGACCCCCCTGGAGGCCCGGGAACACCGCCTTGTCGATGGCCTTGGCGTGCTCAGCCTTGCAGACGATGGTGCCTGACCGGGGACCCCGCAGGGTCTTGTGGGTCGTGAACGTCATGACATCCGCGAGGGGCACCGGGTTGGGGTGGGCGCCGCCGGCGATCAGGCCGGCGATGTGGGCGGCGTCGAAGACGAGAAGGGCGCCCACCTCGTCGCAGATGTCACGGAGCGGCACCGGGTCGATGACCCGGGGATAGGCGGTGGCGCCGGCGATGATCGCCTTGGGCCGCTCGGCCTTGGCCAGGTCGCGGATCTGGTCGTAGTCGAGCCGCTCGTCACTTTCGGTGACGCCGTAGGAGACGAAGCGGTAGAACTTCCCGCTGATGTTGACCGGCGAGCCGTGGGTGAGGTGGCCGCCCTGGTCGAGGCGCATGCCCAGCAGGGTGTCGCCCGGCTCGAAGAGGGCCAGGTAGGTGGCCAGGTTGGCGTTGGCGCCCGAGTGGGGTTGGACGTTGGCGTGCTCGGCGCCGAACAGCGCCTTGCAGCGCTCGCGGGCCAGCTCCTCGGCCTCGTCGACCACCTGGTTGCCGCCGTAGTAGCGCTTGCCGGGGTAGCCCTCGGAGTACTTGTTGGTGAGTACCGAACCCTGGGCCGCCATCACCGCCGGCGATGTGAAGTTCTCCGAGGCGATGAGCTGGATCGTGGTGTTCTGGCGCTCGAACTCGCGGTCGAGGATGTCGAACAGCTCGCGGTCGTCGTACTGGTCGAAAGAACTCATCGGGGAGCCAGTCGTATCGGGGGAGTCAGTATTCATCGGGGAGCCGTCCGTCCTGCATGCGTCAGGGCGCCGGCGAAGGCCACCGCCACCAGCCGGTCGAGGAGGTTGTCCAGCTCGACGAGGAGGCGCTCGTAGGCGGACTTGGGGCCGCCGTAGGGGTCCGCCACGTCGTCGGCGGGCGACGAGCCGGTCAGCTCGGAGATGCGCCGGCCCTGACCGACGCGAGCCAGCCAGGCGTCGGGCGCCTCGTCGGGTCGGCGGGGGCCGGCAGCCTCACCCCGGCGCACCAGTTCCTTCAGAGTGAAGGTGCGGGGCCAGAGGGCGGGGTCGACGACGACGGCCTCGCGCACGTGCTCACGGGCCATGGCCACGACGATGTCGACCGACGACAGCAGCTCGCCGGTCATGGTCTGGCTCCGGTGCGCCGTCATGTCGATCCCCCGGGCACGCAGGATGTCGACCCCGTGGGCGCTCGCGGGCTGGCCGGACCGGAGCCGGCCGGCGGAGGCCACCCGCGCATGGACACCGAATCCGCTCAGGCGGTGGCGCAGCAACGCCTCGGCCATGGGCGAGCGGCAGATGTTACCCGTACAGAGAAAGAGGATGTCGATGGAACGAGTCTAACGGGGCCTACCCGGGTGCTCCGGGTGGGGCGGCGGCGCCGAGGCGGGCCCGGAGGGCTTCCGTCCGCTCGTTCAAGGACGCGAGCGACGCTTCCAACTGGCGGATCCGGTCCTGGCCGGTCTGCACGCCCGAGGTGACGGCCATGATCCGCTTGCGGGCCTCCTGGAACTCCCCGGGGACCCACGCCAGCTGGCCGATCCGCTCCTCGGTGACCCGCAGCGACGAGACCGTGCGCTCGGCCTCCTGGAGCATGGCCGTGCGCAGCGACTGCACCTCGCCGGGGACGGGATCGAGCCGGGCCAGTCGGGCGTCGAGCGCCGAGAGCCGGCGGGTCAGCTCGCCGGCGACCTGGTCGTTCGTCTGGCCGCCCGAGCGCAGGTGCTCGAGCTCCCGGGTGACCGTTTCGCTGAGGGCGCCCAGCTCGGCGGTGATCCGGTCGACGCCGGACAGCCGGGATTCGAGCCCGTCCAGGCGGCCGCCGGCGGAGCCGAGCGCGGCCTCGGTGGCCACCGTCAGCTCGGTCGACCGGGACTCGAGCGCATCAAGGCGGGCGGCGAGGCCCTCGGCAGCAAGCGCCCGCTCCTCCGAGCTCGACCGGAGCGTGTCGATCTCGTTCTGCAGGGCCCGGCGCAGCATCTGGTCGCGGGCCTGGTTGTCGGTGACGACGGCGTCGAGCTCCCGACGCATGACCCGGCTCAGCGCGGCGATGTCGTCGGGAACGCTGGCCAGCGGGGCCAGCCGGCTTTCGGCCCCGGCCACGCGCTCGGCCAGGTCGGCGAGACCCTTGGCCTGGGCGGCGGAGACGCCGCTCACCCGGTCGAGGTCCTGGGCGAGGAGCCGGCGCAGGGCGTCGTCGCGGGTCTGGGCCTCGGTGGCCTGCTGGCCGGCGAGGGCGGCGAGGGCCTGCTCGCGGGCCGCGGTCTCCCCGGCGAGGAGGTCGTCGCCGGCCCGGACCGCCCGGCGCAGCGCGGCCACGACCGCGGGCAACGGCTCGAGCGGCTCGACCCGGGTCTCCATGGCGATCAGGCGCTCGTTGAACCGCCTGACCTGCTCGGCCACGCCGGCGATGGCCTCGTCGGAGGCACGAGTCGCCGGGTTCCCGCCGGCGACGGACTCGACCGCGTCCAGCCGGCTGGCGAGGGCACCGAGGGCCCGGTCGTGGCCGAAGAGCACGCTGGCGCAACGCTCGAGCTCGTGGCGGATGGCCTTGCCGAGGTCCTTGATGGCGGTGGGCAGGACCTCGAGCGCGGCCAGCCGCTCGTCGAGGCCCGCTGGCGGCGCCGGCGGGGCGAAGGCCGGCGAGGCCGGCGAGGCCGGCGAGGCCGGGTCTTGGGCCGGGGCCGGCGGGCC
>JANMRJ010000216.1:0-10283 GCA_031370985.1 Acidimicrobiales bacterium | reverse complement strand
CCCCCCGATTCCGCGTGGCCCGCCCCGGTATGGCAGGTTCGAGCAGCACCTGACGCCAGCTACCAGCGCTGATGGTGATGCCCGACGCTCCCCCGCCCCATGCCTACGGCGACCCGTGCACAGCGCTCGGCCGGGGGTACGGTTCAAGTAGGCCTACCGGAGGGCTCCCTCCAAGCCGGCGCTGTGGGCGCCCGCGTCGGTTCGGCTGACCGGGATTATGGGCGCCTCAGCGATGTGTCTGGACCTGAACGCCGGGGAGGTCCGTGAAGGCTGCGTCGTCGGCGCTGACGACCTTACGGGAGGCTGCCTTCGCAGTTGCTGCGATGATCAGGTCGTGCGCCCCGCGGGGTCTTCCCTGGTGTCGGACATGAACGAGCAACTCGGCGTGGACCTCCGCGACCGCGCGGTCGTAGTCGAGAACGGGGATCACCGCCAGCACGTCCTCAAGGAAGGCAAGGCGGGCCGCTCGCTTCTTTCCCGTGGACAGGAGCACACCGACTCGCAACTCGGCTGCGGTGATGGCGGCGATCGCCACCTCGTCGTCGTCGTCGAGAGCTTCGTCGAGGTCGGTGGCGGAGCGTTCCGCGTCGATCAGGAATGTTGTGTCAAAGAGGAGCCGGGTCAGGGCCGCTCCTCGATCTCGACGACGGACCGAATGGAGGCCAAGTCTTCGGACCACTGCGAATCGGGTCGGTGGCGGCGGAGCATCGCCTTGACGTTGGCGCCGTGGCTCTCATTCATCGGCTCCAGGCTGGCGATCGCCTTACCTCGTCGCACGATGGTGAAGCGCTCGCCACGGTGTTCCACGGCGTCGAGAAGGTCGGCGAAGCTCCGAGCCGCTTCGGTGGCTGTGATCTCCGACACGACGATCAGATTATCAGATGCCTGAACAGAAGGGGCCAGCCCGGCCATCCCGGGTGCCCGGGGCTCCCGCAGCCGGCGTTGGGTGGGCACGTCCGACGGGGCGGTGCCGGCGTCGTTCAGGGCCCGCCCGACGCAGCCAATGGCCGGCCCCGTCCCGGGGGAGCCGACCGTGGAGATCGCCGGAGGTAATCCCCGGCGAAGGGACGAAGAGAAACCGTGGCAGCCGTGGGTTCAGGCGACCAGACTGAAGCTGGGTGAGCAGCTACGCGACGGTCTATCTGAGCGATGGAAGACCTATTTGAACCAGATGCGCTGGTAGTCCCGGCTCTGGGGGTGCAGGAGGAGCACGACCAGGGCGATCTCGAACATCAACGAGATGAGGTTCGAGCCGAAGGGGTACCGGTAGCCGATGAGCTGGACGATGTAGTCAAAGCGCATGATGAATGGCACGATCGCCATCGCAATCCCCAGCCCGTAGCCCCACTTCTGCTCGTTGGCGATCCCGTACCCGGCCGCGGCCCCGCCGGCGACCAGCGCCACGTAGGGCACCGGGAACGTGCCGTCGACAAACAGGAGGAACAACAGGTAGGCCGCGTGGAAATACAGCAGGAACACTGCGATCGTAAGGGTCTGGGGCTGAGCGGGGTTCGTGAACCGGCGGGGGGCCATGGCGGTCATTCTGACAGCACCGCTCAGCCCGGAGGCGGGACCCCCGTAGCGGCCAGTTGCCCACAGGCTGCGGCGATGTCGGTGCCGCGGTTCCGGCGAACCGTGGCGTTGACGCCGGCGGCGACCAACCGGTCCCGGAAGGCCCGGACGCCGGCGGCCGGGGTGCCCCGAGTCAGGTACCCCGGCGTCGGGTTCAGCGGGATCAGGTTGACGTGGGCGGCGAGTGGACGGGCCAGGGTGGCCAGCTCGGCCGCGTCGGACGGGCGGTCGTTGACCCCGTCGATGAGCGCCCACTCGAAGGACAGTCGGCGGTTCCGGGAGGCGGTCCACGCTTGGCAGGCCTCGACGACCATGGCGAGGGGGTACCGGCGGTTGATCGGCACCAGGGAGTCCCGGAGCTCGTCGTTGGCCGCGTGCAGTGACACGGCCAGGTTCACCGGCAGGCCCTCGTCGGCCAGCTTGAGGATGCCGGGGACGATGCCCACCGTGGAGACGGTGAGGTGGCGGGCGGACAGGCCGAGGTCGAAGTGCAGGCGCTCGACGGCCGCCCACGTCGCCCCGTAGTTGGCCAGCGGCTCGCCCATGCCCATGAACACGACGTTGCTCACGCGCCCGGCAGGCGACGCTTTCCCGGCCCTCACCACCTGCTCGACGATCTCGCCTGCGGTGAGCTGCCGCTCGAAGCCCGCCTGGCCGGTGGCGCAGAAGGTGCACGCCATGGCGCACCCGGCCTGCGACGACACGCAGACGGTCACCCGCCCGGAGCGGTAGGCCATGAGCACCGTCTCGACCCGAGCGCCGTCAGCCAGTGACCACAGCCACTTGGTGGTGTCGCCCTCCGCGTTGACCGAGGTCGTCACCGGCTGCAGCCCCGGCACCAGCTCCGTGGTCAGCCGCGCCCGGAGCGCCTTGGGTAGGTCGGTCATCTCCTCGGGCTCGCGCCCCTCGTGGAGGCTGCGCCACACCTGGCGGGTGCGGTAGGCCGGCTCGCCGTCGAGGACCCCGGCGAGGTCGGTGACACTGAGGTCGAACCGTCCGGGCATGCCCAAGGGTACGTTGGTGGGGCAATGTCCGAGCCGCTACCCCCGCCTCCGGACAAGCACCACCGTGATGTCCAGGGCGGGACGGCCCGGGCCGCGGTGTTCGGGGTGAGCGACGGCCTGGTATCGAACGTCGCCATCGTCCTCGGCTTCGCCGGCGCCAACACCGGCGCCGGCCTCGTGCGGCTGGCGGGTCTGGCCGGCCTCATCGGCGGTGCCGTCTCGATGGCCGCTGGCGAGTACATCTCGATGACGGCTCAGAGCGAGCTGCTCGAGCGGGAGCTGGAGATGGAGCGCATCGAGCTCGGTCGCAGCCCGGAGGCCGAGCGACGGGAGCTGGCCCAGATCTACCGGTCGAGGGGGGTCGACGAGGCCACCGCCGACCAGTTGGCGACCGCCCTCAGCCGGAACCCCGAGCTGGCCCTACAGACCCACGCCCGCGAGGAGCTGGGGATCGACCCCACGGCGCTGGGGCGCCCCCTCAGCGCCGCGTTGTCTTCGTTCGCCACCTTCTCCCTGGGGGCAATGGTCCCCCTCGTGCCCTATTTCTTCACGACCGGCACCGCGGCCCTGGTCACCGCGATCGTCTTCGGCGTTATCGCCGCCCTCGCGGTGGGGGCGTTCCTGGCCCGGTTCACCGGCCGGCCCGTCTGGCGGTCCGCGGCCCGTCAGCTGCTGTTTTCCGCCGTCCCCGCGGCGGCGACCTACGCCCTGGGCGCGGCGGTTGGCGTGAGCGGGATCGGCTAACCGCCGGCGGCGGGGACGTCGCCCACGTACGCCCGGTCGACGTGGTCGACGGTGAACCCCAGCGTGTCGTAGAGGCGGAGCGCGCCGGCGTTGTCAGCGTCGACGTAGAGCATGGCGACGGTCAGGCCCTGGCGGGCGAGGTGGTCGAGGCCGGCGACGACGAGCGCCCGGCCCAGCCCGAGACCACGGAAGCCGGGATCGACGGCGACCACGTAGATCTCCCCGAGCGCCGGCGCATGATCGGGGTGGACCTTGGTCCAGCAGAAGCCGGCAAGCTTCCCGTCGCGCTCGTGGAGCAGGAAGCCGTTGGCGTCGAACCACGGCTGCTCCTGGCGGTTGTGGAGGGTCTCTGGGTCCCAGTTGCCCTGCTCGGGGTGCCAGTGGAAAGCCCGGTTGTTGACTTCCAGCCAGGCGTCGTCGTCCTGCCCGGGGACGAAAGGGCGAACATCGATCGTGGGGCGCTCGCCGTCGAAGAAAGACAGGGAGCGGCGGAGCTGGAGCAGCTCGCGGCCCGGCCGTAGGCCGATGGTGGCAGCCAGGTCGTTGGAGAGCTCGGTCGGCTTGGGCACCCACATGTGGACGTGGCCACCGCCGGCCTCGGCCACCAGGCCGACGGCGGCGCGCAGGAGAGTCTGGGCAATGCCGCGGTCGGGCCGGCGGTGGTGGGGGTCGACCACGCATTCCAGGGCCCAGGTCCGCTCGTGGGTGCCGGATTCCTCCCGGGTGATCTGGGCGTAGCCGACGGGGTGGTCGTGGCCCGGCTCCCACGCGACCAGGCCGGCGAAGTCGTGGCGGCCGCCGTTGACCAGGTCGAGCCACTGGTGCTCGTCGAGGGGTGGGTGGCCGTCCACCTCGGCGGCGACCTCGAGCAGCTCCGAGACGGCGGCGATGTCGGCCCGCCCCATCTGACGCTTGACCTCCAGATGGGCCACCCGGGGAACCGTACCCGCGCCCTCTACTGTCGGCGGCCATGGGACAGCCCCGCACACCGAAGGGACGTGCCCGGGAGACCCTGGCCCTCCTGGCCCAGGCCTACCCGGGCGACGCCGCCGAGCTGTGCGCGCTGGTCCATGACAGCCCGTTCCAGCTGCTGGCGGCCACGATCCTGTCGGCCCAGACCACCGACGAGGTGGTCAACTCGGTCACGCCGGCCCTGTTCGCCCGCTACCCGACGCCATCTGACCTCGTCGGGGCCGATCCGGAGGAGCTCGAGCGGCTGGTCCATGCAACCGGGTTTTTTCGGGCCAAGACCCGCAGCCTGGTCGGCATGGCTGCGGCTCTGGAGGAGCGCTTCGGCGGCGAGGTGCCCTCGGCCATGGCCGACCTCGTCACCATCCCCGGGGTGGGCCGGAAAACGGCGAACGTCGTCCGCAGCGTGGCCTTCGGCCTACCCGGCCTGCCGGTCGACACCCACGTCGGCCGGCTTTCCCGCCGGCTGGGCCTCTCGGTCGAGACCGACCCGGTGAAGGTTGAGGCCGACCTCGACGCCATCGTGCCGGCGCAGGAGCGGGGCGGCTTCAGCCTGCGCCTGATCCTCCACGGCCGGCGGGTCTGCCCGGCCCGGAAGCCCCGTTGCGACGACTGTGTCCTTGCTCCCTTCTGCCCCAAGACCGGTGTCATTGAGTTCCCGGCACGCGTGGGAACAAAGTCGGGCCGCATGGGAACAAATTTGGCGAAGTAGTACGTTCCTATGCTTGAGGGATCAGGTTCCCGCCACCTGGATCCTCGAGGCGGTACTGGGTTCCGCCGCCCGGACCGCCCCCCGATGGCGCCCCCTACGGGGCGCCATCGGCCGTTTCACGCCAGTTTTCTGAGGCGCTCGTTCAAGGTCCCCAGCCGGCGGTGGGCGGCGCTCAACGACCGCTCCACTGCAAACAGGTCCTGGGCCGCCCAGTCGGCCTGGGTGTTGGCCAGCCCCTCGGCCATGGCAGTGACCCGCCGGCGCAGGTCGTCGAGCGCGGTGGCCACCGAGGAGAGCTCGGGGCCGGGGACGGCGGCGGGGACGGCGGCGGCGGGCACGGCCCCGGTTTACCCCACGATGGGGGGCCGAGCGGTCCCGGTACCATCGGGTGCATGCTCAGCCGCCTCGACCTGCGGGGTGCCGGCGGCGATCTGCGATCCCGCCTGCCCCGCCCCGCCCCCGCCGGCCCGCCCCCGATCGGCGCCGTGCGGGAGATCCTCGCCGAGGTCCGCAAGCGGGGAGACGATGCGGTGCGCGAGTACACCCGCCGCTTCGACAATGCCGATCTCGACGATCTACGGGTGCCCCAGTCCGCGCTGGCCGCGGCCCTGAAGGCCACGCCGCCGGCGCTGCGGCTGGCGCTGGAGGCGGCGCAGCGCTCCATCACCGCCTACCACCGCACCCAGCTCCACGACTCGCCCCCCTACGTGCGCGACGGCATCGTGATCCGCGACGTGACCCGGGCCGTGGACCGGGCCGGCGTCTACGTCCCCGGCGGGCGGGCCGGCTACCCGTCCACCGTTCTCATGACCGCCCTCCCGGCCCGGGTGGCCGGCGTGGAGGAGATCGTCCTGTGCGTGCCGCCCCGCCCCGACGGCACCGTCGACCCGCCGACGCTTGCTGCTGCGGCCCTGGCCGGCGTGACCGAGGTGTACCGGATCGGCGGCGCCCAGGCCATCGGGGCCATGGCCTACGGCACCGACAGCATTCGTTCGGTCGACGTGATCGTGGGCCCCGGCAACGTGTACGTCGCCCTGGCCCAGCGGGAGGTGGCGGCCGAGGGGGCGGTGGGCGTCTCCTCCGCCTTCGCCGGCCCGTCCGAGGTGGTCGTGATCGCCGATGGCACCACCCCAGTCGAGTGGGCCGCCATCGACGTGATCGTCCAGGCCGAGCACGGCCCCGACGGCCTGGCCTGGCTCATCACCTGGGACGAAGCGGTGGCCGACGCCGTCACCGCGGCCGTCGCCCGCCTGGTCGCCGAATCGCCCCGGAGGGCCGAAATCGAATCCACCCTGGCCCGGGGCGGCTACTGCGCTGTCGTCGACGGCCCGGAGCAGGCCATGGACGTGGCGAACTTCATCGCTCCCGAGCACCTGGAGCTCATGTGCGAGCGGCCGGAGTCATTGCTCCCGCTCGTCCGCCACGCCGGCGCCGTTTTCCTCGGTCCGTATGCCCCCGCCTCGGTGGGCGACTACCTGGCCGGCCCCAGCCACGTCCTGCCCACCTACGGCTCGGCCCGGTTCGCCGGCGGCCTCCGGGTCGACGACTTCCTGCGCCACATCCACGCCATCACCCTCGACGCCGACGCCCTGGCCGGCGTGGCCGGGAGCGTGGCCGCCATCGCCGACGCCGAGGGCCTCGCTGCCCACGCCGAGTCCGTCCGGATGCGCACGCGGTGAGGTCGTGATCGCCGTCCGCGACGACCTGGCCGAGCTGGAGGGGTACCACTCGGCCCAGGTCACGGTCGATGTCCGCCTGAACACCAACGAGTCGCCCTACCCGCCGCCGGCGGCGTGGCGGGAGGCGTTCCTCGAGGAGCTGGCGGGGGTCGAGTTCCACCGCTACCCCGACCGGGGAGCGATCGCGCTGCGGACCGCCATCGGCGAGCTGCACGGTGTCGGCCCCGAGCAGGTGCTGGCCGGCAATGGCTCCAACGAGGTCATCCAGGCGCTCTGTCTGGCCTACGGGGGGCCGGGTCGCACGGTGGCCGTCTTCGAGCCGACCTACGCCCTCCACTCTCATATCCCCCACATCACCGGCACCGCCGTGGTGGTGGGGGAGCGGCGCGCCGACTTCACCCTTGACCCGGCCGAGATCGCCCGGGTGCTCGGCGAGGCCCAGCCAGCGATCACCTTCCTGTGCTCGCCCAATAACCCCACCGGCGTGATCGACGCCCCGGAGGTAGTCGAGGCCGCCCTTGCCGCCGCGCCCGGGTTGGTCGTGGTCGACGAAGCCTATGGCCAGTTCACGACCACGTCGGCCCTGTCGCTGGTGGCGGACGACCGGCCGTTGGTCGTCACCCGCACCTTCTCGAAGACCTGGTCGATGGCGGGCTGCCGCCTCGGCTATCTGGTGGCGCCGGCGGACATCGTGGCCGGCGCCGAGCGGGCGGTGTTGCCCTACCACCTCAATGCCGCCACCCAGATCGCCGGCCGCCTGGCTCTGCGGTTCATCCCCGAGATGCAAGCGCGGGTCGCGGCCCTGGTGGCCGAGCGGGAGCGTCTGTCAGTGGCCCTGGCCGCCCTCCCGGTCGACACTTGGCCGTCGGGCGCCAACTTCCTGCTGTTCCGGCCGCGTGAGCTGGACGGTCCCGCAGTGTGGAAGGGCCTCGTCGAACGCTCAGTCCTCGTCCGCGACTGCTCGTCGTGGCCCCGGCTCGACGGCTGCCTCCGCGTCACCGTCGGCACCCCCGCCGAGGACGACGCGTTCCTATCCGCACTCACGGAGGTTCTCTCGTGATCGGATTCCGCCATCCGGGCGACCGGCGGAGCCGGCCCGCCCTCAGTCTTGATGCTTGCTTTGGGCTGGCAGCCGGAAGGGGCCGCCGACGGCGGCGTCCGCGGCCACCAGCCGGTCCCGCACTCACGGAGGTCCTTGCCTGATGGCCCGCACAGCCACCCGCTCCCGGGTCACCAAGGAGACGTCGATCGAGGTTCGTCTCGACCTTGATGGCACCGGCCAGACCAAGGTCACCACCGGCCTGCCGTTCTTCGACCACATGGTCGACCAGCTCGGGCGCCACGGCGGGTTCGACCTGGAACTCACCGCCGTCGGCGACCTCCAGGTCGACGCCCACCACACGGTGGAGGATGTCGGCATTGCCCTCGGGGAGTGCCTGCGGGAGGCTCTGGGCGACAAGGCCGGCGTCCGGCGCTTCGCGTCCATGTCGCTGCCCCTCGACGAGGCGCTGGTGGAGGTCGCCCTCGACCTGTCGGGCCGGCCCTACCTGCACTACGAGGTCGAGCCCGGCACCGAGCCCCTCGGCACGCCACCGTTCGACCCCCAGCTGGCCGAGGAGTTCTGGCGGGCCTTCGCCACGTCCGCCCTGCTCACACTGCACCTCGACCTGAAGCGCGGGAAGAACACCCACCACATCCTCGAGGCATCCTTCAAGGCCGTCGCCCGCGCACTGCGCGACGCCGTCCGGGTCGAGGGTACGGGCGTGCCCTCGACGAAGGGGACCCTGTGAGCCCCTCGGCGAACACCATGACGAGCCCGGCGCGTATCGAGTCGATCCGAGTTCAGAACTATCGTGTCCTGCGCGACGTGACGCTAAAGGACCTCACCCCGCTCACGGTGCTTCTTGGGCCGAACGGGAGCGGGAAGTCGACCCTCTTTGATGTGTTCGCATTTCTTTCTGAATGTTTCACCGACGGCCTACGCAAGGCATGGGATAAGCGAAATAGGTTCCGACAGTTGCGCAGCCGGGGCTCTGTCGGTCCAATTGTAATCGACTTGAAGTACCGCGAGAACTCTACCTATCCGCTTATCACATATCACCTAGCTATCGACGAGCGTTCTTCGGGGCCCGTCGTTGCCGAGGAGTGGTTGCGGTGGAAGCGAGGCCGGTACGGCCAACCGTTTCACTTTCTTGACTTTCGTGAAGGATCCGGAAGCGTCATCTCCGGCGACCTTCCCGAGTCACAGGATCAACGAATTCAGGAGCGTCTTACGTCTCCCGATCTCTTAGCCGTCAACACATTGGGGCAATTCGCGCAGCATCCTCGGGTGAGCGCCCTACGTCGATTCATCACTGGTTGGTACCTTTCCTATCTCTCAGCGGACAGCACTCGGGGTACTCCTGAGGCGGGTCCCCAGGAGCGCCTGTCTCAGGGGGGGGACAACCTGCCGAACGTCATCCAGTACCTGAAAGAGCAGCATGAGGTGCAGCTGGGCGAGATCCTTCGTGTCCTCGCGTCTCGTGTCCCGCAGCTTGAACGCGTGGATGCACGCGTTCTTGAGGATGGGCGACTCCTGCTCCAGATCAAGGACGCTCCCTTCGACGAGCCAATTCTGGCGAAGTTCGCATCAGACGGCACCCTAAAGATGCTGGCCTACCTCACCGTGCTGCACGATCCGAGTCCTGCCCCGCTCGTAGGTATTGAGGAACCCGAGAACTTCCTTCACCCGAGGCTGCTTCCGAGCCTCGCAGAAGAGTGCCGAGGCGCAACTGCCCACACGCAGCTTCTCGTGACAACGCACTCGCCATTCTTCGTCTCTGCACTACGAGGGAGCGAGTTGTGGGTCCTGTATCGAGGCGACGACGGATTCACCAAGGCACGACGTGCCATGGACATGCGCGGAATTCAAGGACACCTAGGAGCGGGAGCCTTGCTCGGTGACCTGTGGATGGAGGGCTACTTCGAGGTCGGTGATCCGTTGACCCCTGTTCGACAACCCCCTGCATGACGACCCATCTGGAAGTATTGGTGGAGGAGCAGTCGGCAGAGCGGGCGCTCTCTATCCTTTTTTTGCCGCAGCTGCGCGGCTACGCCTCATGGATCGGTGCAGCAGGAGTACGAGTGGTCGTGCTGGTCGACGAGGACCGGCAGGACTGCCTGGAGCTGAAGGCGAGGTTGGAGGACGCGGCGCGCTCGGCCGGCTTGCCAACTCGTGCGACGGCCGTTACCGGTCAGCCGGTCTTGGTCGTCAACCGCATCGCGATCGAGGAACTCGAGCGTTCGGCATGATCGCCGTCTTGGACTACGGGATCGGCAACCTGCGGTCGGCCCAGAAGGCGCTCGAGCACGTCGGCGCCGAGGCGGTCCTGACCGCGGACCCGGCGCAGATCGCCGGCGCGGCCGGCGTGGTCCTGCCGGGGGTCGGCCACGTCGGCCGGTGCCTGGAGGCGCTGCGGGCCAGCGGGCTCGAGGAGCCGGCGAGGGCGGCCATCGACGCCGGCACACCATTCCTGGGCATCTGCGTCGGCATGCAGATGCTCTACGACGGCTCCGACGAGGCGCCCGACGCCAAGGGCTTAGGCGTGCTGGCGGGCCGGGTCG
>JANMRJ010000168.1:0-2980 GCA_031370985.1 Acidimicrobiales bacterium | reverse complement strand
GCGGCTCAGTACCCGGAGTAGGTGTCGAGCGTCGCCGTGACGCCCACCTGGCCCGCAGCCGCGCTGAGCCGCTCATCGCCCCTCCATACGAAGCGGCTGTCTACTTCGACGTGCAGCCCGAGCCGGCCCCGGTGATCTTTGATCTCCGCGGTGCCGGGTGTTTCCCTGCTGGGGTCGCGGTCCTTGAGGGTGAAGCCCTCGCGCTCCAGGACCAGCCGGAGCTGCGCCTGCACCTTCTCGACATCACCGACGACGGTCCAGCTGCGGCTGTGGCTGGGGCACTCGTCGAAGCACATTGAGTTGCCTCCGACGACGGTGCCGGTGCGCTCGAAGCCCGCTGGCACCGAGATCGAGCTCATCGCCGCCCGCAGGCGGTCGCTGCCCAGCGGGGACTCCTGTGCGACCCACAAGCCAAGGGCGATGCCGCCGATAGCGAGGGTGGCGGTGGCGACGCGTCGGCCACGACCCCGCCCCCATCCGGCTGAGCCGACGGCGGCCATCGCCGGAGCGGCGATCGCTGGTGCCAACAGCCAGCCGCCCCTGGCACCGCCGATGCCGGTGATGACGAATATGGCGAACAGCACCACTGTCACCGGCACGGCCAAGCAGACGGTCCGCATTATGCGGGCGCGCACCGGAAGCTGCTCCTGGGTCTGCGTCGTTCCCACCATGGCCAAGGTCCCCCGTCCCCTGTCGTCCGAGCACCCGACGCGCTCGGCTCCTGTAGACACCCTGGCGGCGGAGAGACCGCCCGCCTAGGCGGGGAACACCGCATTCCCAGGTAGGCCGACCCAGGGCGACGTGGGGGCGAACCCCCAGGACGACCCGGATGGGATGCACGCCGTCATGCCGCCGGCCCTGTGCCCGGCGGTCTCCGGTGACAGCTCGACCCCGACGACCCAACAGCCACCGGTTGAAGCTCGTCTCTCCAGCCTTCGGGCAAGTAGGCGGGCTCGCCCTGCTGGTTGTCTGGCCCCGCGGCTGAATTGCGACGAGTGCCCGGTCGGTCCTCAGGCACGTTCCGGGAAGTGCGAGATACTCCGGGCCACAATGGCCGAGATTGTGCCGATGAGCGACGGCGTGATCGCTCTCCGCCGGCCGCAGCCGGGAGATGCCGAGGTTCTCATCGCCGGACGCGACGAGGTGTTCCACCGGTGGCTGGGCCCGGGGAGCGCCAATCCCGAACCGGCGGCCTGCGTGGAAGTCGGGGGCGAGGTCGTCGGCTGGGTCGACTACGACCACGAGCGGGAGTGGCTGCATCCCGGCGAGGTGAACATCGGCTACAGCCTGTTCGCCCGGCACCGGGGCAACGGGTACGCAACCCGCGCCGTGCAGCTGCTGATGCACCACCTGGCGGTGCGAACGGACCACCACACCGCCACCCTCGTCATCGACGCGGGCAACGAGCGCTCGCTCGCCCTCGCCTCCCGCCTCCAGTTCGCTCTCACACGTGTCGAGGATCGGCAGCACCACGTCGCTCGACCCGTCCCTCAGCTTGCCTACAGCGATGGCGTCGTGAGCATTCGACCGCCCCACCTCGAAGACCTCGACGCCGACCTCGATGCAAAGGACGACGAGCAGGTCAATTGGATGTGGCTTCCCGGCGAGCGCGAGGCCTGGACCGCGATGAGCCCACGCCAGCAACGCGACCACGCCCGTCGCGGGCTGCAGCGGCGCCGGGACGACTTCGGGACCGGCCCGAAATGGACCTTCTCCGTCGATACACGGGAAGCCGCGTACGTTGCCTACGTCGACTGTGACCTCGCCAACCAGGACATCCCAGTCGGGGACGCCAACATCGCCTACTCGGCGCACCCCCGCTACCGAGGCCAGGGCTACGTCAGTCGGGCCGTGCGCCTGGTGATGCAGTTCCTGCGCGAGCACACCGGCACCCGCTACGCGCAGATCATCGTGGACGCCGAGAACATCGACTCGCTCCACGTCGCGCTGGCCGTCGGCGCCAGGCCGATCGAGCATTGGGTCAACGACAGGGGGCGCCCGATGATCCGCCATGTCGTCGCGCTGCGCGAGGCTCCCGAGTTGTAGTCCGAGCCTCCCAACAGAGGATCGACCCCGGTCATCTTGCCGGCGGCCTCAAGGACGAGAGCCGGTGTCCCCGTAGGTGTCGGCTTCGCCAGCGGAGGCGTCCGGAGTCGGCGCCTGTTCTGCGACACTCACCGGATGGCAGAGCCGGGGCTGTCGATCCGCGTGATGGAGCGCGACGACCTTGAGCCGCTGTTGCAGATGTACCGAGAAGTGGTCGACGACGGTGGCGCCATGCCGGCGGGCGGACACCCCACCATCGAGGTGTTCGAGGAAGGGTGGACCAGGAACAGATCCGTCTTCGTCGCCTGGCGCGACGGCCAGGCCGTCGGGACCTACTTCGTCCGATCGAACTTCCCGGCCTTCGCCGCCCACATCGCCCAGGCGGGCTACATCGTCGCTCGGGAAGCTCGTCGATCGGGCATCGGTACGGCGATGTTGCAGCACTCCCTCGACCAGGCGCGCAATCTTGGGTTCACCGCCATGATGTTCAACCTCGTTCTGGAGAGCAATCCATCGCGGCGGCTCTACGAGGCCGCCGGGTTCGAGGTGGTCGGTCGAGTTCCCGAGGCACGGGCCGGCGAGGCGGGCCTCTACTGGCGGGGACTATGAAGGTCCCGCGCGACCCGCCCTGGGGCGTTCGCGTACCGAACGGACCGAGAGCAGCGTGGCGCGACGAACGGACCGCACGCGACGGCCGACAGATCACCGCGGGGTTGACATCGGTGCGCCCGCATGACTTCAGCGCCGGTGGATGCGCGGGAGATCGAGGCGATCTGGCCTCTCACCGGCGTGTCGATCGGTCCCGCCTGCCGAGCTATTCAACGCGGCATGTCGTCAGGCCCGACAGCGACCACGGCGCGTTTCGAGCAAAGGTTGGCCCGGGTCCGCTCGCCCGTGCGGTCGCTACTTGCCCGAGCGGCGTGTCGTAATCGCG
>JANMRJ010000150.1:0-1402 GCA_031370985.1 Acidimicrobiales bacterium | reverse complement strand
TCGACGAGCTTCGACGGGTTCAGCCGGACCCGCTTCTGGATCGACCTGACCCGGAACATGGACGCCACCCAGAAGGCGCTGCTCTCGACGGTCGGGCTGGTGTGGGCATGTTCGATCGTGACTCTCGCCTTTGTCGGATCGATGCGGGTCACCGGTCGGATGCAGCACCGGCGCCATCCCGAGCTGAGATCGGCCTTTGTGCACTCGCTCGTGCCGATCGTATTGGCCTACGCCCTGGCCCACTACTTCTCCCTCCTGATGTTCGAGGGCCAGAGCGCGGTGGCGCTGGCCTCCGACCCGCTGGGACGGGGATGGGACCTGTTCGGGACCGCCGGCAACGTGGTGAACTTCACCCTCTTGTCGACAACGACGATCGCCTACGTCCAGGCCAGCGGGATCCTGGTCGGCCACGTCGCCGGCGTGGTCGTGGCCCACGACCGGGCGTTGGTGCTGTTCCCGCACCGCGAGGCGACGAGGTCGCAGTACCCCTTGCTGGCCGCCATGGTGCTCTTCACCGTCGGAGGCCTCGGCCTCCTGCTGGGCGCCTGAGCGTGCTGGCCCATGGCGGTACGGCGGGGGCGGCGGCCGAGACGTTGTTCGTGCTGGTCCCGATCGCCGTGTTCGCCCTGCTGTCACGCAAGTCCCGGATCCGACGGGAGCGGGACGACGCCGAGGCCACGGCTGCGGAGTCCGGCGCCGGCGGCGACCCGGAAACGGCGGCATCGTGAACGGCGGCATCGTGAACGGCGGCATCGTGAACGGCGGCATCGTGAACGGCGGCATGGTGAACGCCACGCTGGCACCAACGATCCCGACGCGTCGTCGGGTCCCCCCCCTGGCGTGGGTGCCGGCGGTCGGCGGCGTGATCGCCCTCCTGGCCCGGCCGTGGTTCCTGCCCGTCGGCGTGGCGGTCGGGTGGCGGATCGCGTTCTTCGTCGCCCTCGGCGTCGCCGGCATGGCCTGGCCGTTGATGCGGCGGGAGGTGCCCGCCGGCGCCGGCCTGGCGCTCGCCGTCCTCGGGATCGGCGCGGCGGCGTTCCTCGTCGGCCGAATGGTCGTCTCGGTGCCGATGGGCTCGCACAGCTTGGTCCTCGCGGTGGCGCTGAACGCCCTTGCCGCGGTGGCCGAGGAGGCGTTCTTCCGGCGCTACCTCTACGACCTGCTGACTGCACTATCGGGGCCGGCCGTCGCCATCGCCGGCACCGCGGCCCTGTTCGCCCTCGTCCACGTCACCGTCTGGGGCTGGTGGGTCCTTCCCCTCGACCTGGCCGCCGGCCTGGTCCTCTCCTGGCAACGGGCGGCGACCGGCCGATGGTCGGTACCTGCCGCCACCCATGTTCTGGCCAACACCCTGGCGCTCCTGTGAGGTTGCCCATGCGCAAGCCCGTCCGTGTCGTCGTCG
>JANMRJ010000136.1:0-4461 GCA_031370985.1 Acidimicrobiales bacterium | reverse complement strand
CGCCGTACGTCGTGGCCGAGCTCGACTACCTGGTGGCCTCTCGCCTCGGCGTCCAAGCAGAGCTGGGGGTCCTCGACGAGCTGACCGGCGGCGCCTACGACCTGGCGGCGATTGACAGGGAAGACCTGGTCAAGGTGCGAGGGGTGATCGACCGCTACCGCGACCAAGCGATCGGGGTCGCCGACGCCTCGTTGGTCATTCTCGCCGATCGCCACCGCACAACGTCGATCCTGACGCTCGACCGCCGGCACTTCTCCGTAGTCCGCTCTCTCGACGGGGGTCCTTTCGACCTGCTCCCGTGATCGCCGCTACGTCGGGGTGGCGACGGCGACGCGGCGCTCGGTGAGGTGCACGCCGGCGCCGGCGCCGGTCTCCGCCCGCCGGCGGGTGATCTCGCCGGTGCGGACCAGCTCGTGGAGCGTGAGGATGCCGTGCATCAGCGTCTCCGGGCCTGGCGGGCAGCCGGGGGTGTAGACATCGACCGGCACGATCTGGTCGACGCCCTGCACGATGGCGTAGTTGTTGAACATGCCGCCGCTCGACGCGCACACGCCCATCGACAGGACCCACTTGGGTTCCATCATCTGGTCGTAGACTTGGCGGAGGACCGGGGCCATTTTCTGCGACACCCGGCCGGCGACGATCATCAGGTCGGCCTGGCGGGGCGAGGCCCGGAAGACCTCCATGCCGAAGCGGGCCAGGTCGAAGTGGGCGGCGCCGGTGGCCATCATCTCGATGGCGCAGCAGGCCAGGCCGAAGGTAGCCGGCCACATGCTGTTGCGCCGGGCCCACTTGACAAGATCCTCAATGGTGCCGGTCAGGAAGTTGTGGTTGAGGTCTTCGAGGCCCATCAGGCCGCTCCCTGCCGAACGTCGGGTTCGGCGGTCCGGCCCTCGCCGCCTACCCGCCGCACGGTGGAGTCGGTGGTGCGCCGGGGGTTCACCAGCGGGGTGAGGACCTTGACCGGACCCCAGTTCAGGGCGCCGTTGCCGATCAGGTAGATGAACGACACGAAGACCGCCACCGCGAAGATCACCATCTCCCACAGGCCGAAGGCCCCGAGCTGGCGGAAGACGACCGCCCACGGGTAGAGGAAGATGATCTCGATATCAAAGACGATGAAGATCATCGCCACCAGGTAGAAGCGCACCGGGAAGCGCTCAGCCGGCTCGTCCTCGGGGACAATGCCGCACTCGTACGGTGCCGACTTCGCCAGCGTCGGCCGCTTCGGACCCAGGATCTTGGACGCCACAATGGACATCCCGGCGAACAACGTCGCCAGGATCAGCATCATGAGGAGCGGGAGGTACTGGGCCACGGGATGTCGATCGAGAGACTAGCCCCGCTGGGCCGCCCGGAGGGCCATCAGCTCCTTGTCACGGGTGTGCAGCTGGTACACGAGCAACCCGAACAGCAACCCGACAGCGACGGTAAAGACGCCCGGGTTCAGACGCAGGCTGCCCAGGTCGCGGACCATGACCACCGACACCGGCGTGGCCTTGGGGTCGACGCGCGGCTTGGGCGGCGCCAGGCCGGCGACTGCCTCCTGGGGCTCGACCGCCTGGACCTGGATGATCAGGTAGTGGACCTTGTGGAACAGGTTGAGCGGGCGGAAGTTGAGGACCCCGAACGGCCCGTAGGTCTCCCCGCCCTTCTCCATGGCGGCGACGGGCAGGTAGTCGGCCGAACTCTTGAACAACCCGCCCTCGCCCTCGCCCGTAAGGGCTCCATCGGAGACGGGCAGGGCGTCGGCCACTGCCGGGTCAGTGAGCTCGAGCTCCTTCCAGCCTTTCGGGAAGCCCTCGAGGATCACGCTGGATGTCTGGCCGAGGTCACCCTGAATCTCGAACCTCGGCAGCCAAATGGCCGCCTCGCCCTTCGGGCCGATGCCGTAGACCCACCACACCGAGCCGATGACCACCAGGAACCCCATCAGCCCGGCCGCCGCGGCCTGGAAGCCGAGCCGGGCGCCCAGGTTGGTGCCGAGGATAAGGGCACCGGACCCGCACAGGATCACGACGGCGAGGAACACGTAGAGACCGCCACGCACCTGGGGGTTCCAGGTGAGGCCAAGGAAAAACGTGTTCATCAGAGGGTCCGCTCGTAGTCGACGATGGCTTTGATCTGCTCCGCGGTGAGGGTGTCGCCGAAGTAGGGCATCCGGCCCGAGCTGATGCCTCGCTGACCGTACTGCTCGCCGAGGGCTGCCGTGTCCTCGATCCAGCTGAGCTGCTGCGCGACGGTGGGGAACTGCCGCAGAGTGGCGCCGCCGGTGAGAGCCGGACCGAGAGCGCCGCCGCCCTGAAGGCCAGGCTGGCCGTAGGAAGCTCCCTGGGTGTGGCACCGGGCACAAAATGCCTCGAACAGGCGCCTGCCGTCGAGGCCGTACTCCTTGAGGTTGGCCTCCCTGACCTCCTTCGGGCTGAGCTTGATGTGGTCGAGGTAGGCGATGAGATCCTCGATCTGCTGGTCGTTGAGGGCACCGCCGCCCTCAATGCCCCAAGGGGGCATGGGCGTACCGGCCCGACCGTAGACGAGGATCTGCTTGACCTCCTCGGGCCGGAACCGCAGCATCACCGTGTTCAGCGCGGGAGCGACCCACTGGACCTGCTGAGGCAGGGCGTTGGGGTTGGCCGGGTCGGTCAGGGTGAACGGCGCCACCCCGCCGACGCCCTTCTTCCCGTGGCAATTCTCGCAGCCGTAGTGGGGTTCACGGGGCGTGGGCGGGTCGCCCGGGGAAGCCTCGAAGTACCACTCGCCCCGCTTTACTTCTTCTTCCTCGAACCACGCCGAACCCCGATCGAGACCGCCGCCGGTCTGGCGAAACGGCTCCCTCACCCAGTACACGGGGAGGGCGACCGCGGAGATGGCGAGGGTGGCGAACGCCCACCAGAGGTACTTGGTGAGGCGCTTGCCCTCCATCCCCTCGTCGTCGTAATAGACCTTGCGATTCGGCGCGGTCGTGAACTCGATACCGGGCTCGTAGGTGCGCTTCGACGCGCCGAGAAGGAAAACCACCCAGCCGACAAGCATGGTCAGCACCACGGCGAGGCCGATCCGCTGCTGGGAAGACACTGCAAGCATTTTGTGGATCATCAGTGTTGGGTCATCAGTGTTGGGTCATCTCAGTGCTCGGCGACAGCACCGATGCAGTGAGGCCCCTCTGATTCCTGGCCCGTTGTGTTGGTGCCGATGGGCGGGCCGGGGATCACCGTCTTGGTGTCGACCACGATGATCCCGTCCTCAACAGTGGCCGCGAAGTGGTCCATGCCCCGGGGCGCCGGTCCACCCTTCTTCTCGCCGACCCGGTTGTACTGCGAACCATGGCATGGGCACTCGAACCACTGCGAGGTCTTGCACCACGGCACCCGGCATCCCAGGTGCGGGCACTTCTGGTACAGGGCGACGACGCCCTGCCCGTACCCCTCGAGGAGGGCGGCGTAGGCGGCGACGCTCTTGGCCTTGGCCGCGTCGGCCGGCGGGTAGGGGTTGATGTAGGTCCGGGCCGCACCGACGTAGTACGGCTCCTTGCTGGAGGCGATCTCGTCCATGATCTCGTCGAACTTGCCGACGCGGATCTTCGAGCCGAAGCCACCGGACAGCGACGGCCAGAGCATGGCGACGCAGGCGGTGCCGAACCCGGTGAGGGTCAGGGCGAAGGTGGTGACGATGCCCCGGTTGAGCACCTGGCGGCGGGTGACGCCGAGGGCCTCCTCGTCGAGCGGGGCGGGAAGGGGCGCCGGGGGGGCCTCGGGGGTAGCGACGCCGGAGCCGCGACGCTCAAGGGCGACGGTGCGCTCGAGTTCCCGGCCCGAGGCGGATGCGTGACCGACCGGGACGGGCAGGTTGGCGGTGGCCGCTTCGGCCCGCTCCTCGATCGTGGGGGCGGCGTCGAGCGCCCGCTCGGCGTCCCGCCGGCGGGCGGTCGCGAACAGGAACACGAACATCAGCCCCAGGAGGGCCACGATCGCTAAGAGGAAGATGATGCTGCTGTCCAACAAGTGCTCCTAGGAAGTCCGGCTCTACAGGTCGAAGAACACGCCGTCACGCCACGGGAACGTGAAGTTGAACCCGGGCCCACGGAAGAGCGTGCCGATGATCACGAGCACGGCCCAGAACATGAAGAAGAGGGTGAAGAGGGAGATGGCGAACTTCCGGTCCTCGGGCTTGCTGCTGGGGTTCTTGTCTATGTACGGAGCCAACATGAGGGCGAAGATGCCGATACCGGGAATTGTCACCCCGGCCACCATCGGGTGGAACATCGTGAGTAGCTCCTGGAGGCCCAGGAAGTACCAGGGGGCCTTCGGCGAGTTCATCGCGTGTCTGGCCTGCAGCGCTTTCCTGCTCGTCTTCTCGGCGGCGGTCAACGCCCCGTTCCTGGCCGCCGCCAACTTCAACTTCACGCCCAACCCGTCGAAGGCCCCCTGGTACTTCCTGGGCCTCCAGGAGCTACTCACGATG
>JANMRJ010000132.1:0-4814 GCA_031370985.1 Acidimicrobiales bacterium | reverse complement strand
GGCCCGGGCCCGAAGCAGCCCTTGATCACCGTGATCGCCTCGCCGAGCCGCGCCTGGCGGACCCTCGACGGCGCGAACGGGAGCCCGATCGCGGCGTACTCCGGCTCGTTCCAGCCGGCTCCGATCGCGACATCGAGGCGACCTTCGGACAGTACATCGAGCGAAGCGAGATCCTGGGCGAGGACCGCCGGATGGCGCAGGTCGTTGTTGTGGACGAACGCGCTGATCCGGAGCCGCTCGGTCAGGGCGGCGACCGCGGCGAGATACGGGACCGGCGAGAACTGCGGCAACAGGTGGTCCGGCAGGACGAAGCTCGTCGCCCCGCGAGCCTCGGCGGCCCGGGCGCGCTCACCCAGCTCGCGGGCGGAGCACGGCTCGAAGACGCCGGCAAGGAACGAGAACGGCTTCATGCCGACAGGCTAGCTGTCGTCCGGCGGGCGCGTCGCCCGATCAGGCCGCCGCACGCTCGACGTCGCGCAGGGCGGCCTTCAGCTGGGCATCCGGAACGGCGGCGGCCTTCGCGGCCGACAGCCCGGCCAGTTCGGCCGGAACCACGGGTCGCTGCCCGGACGACAGGGCGACGACCTGATCGGGCACGAGGCCGTCGTGCCAGATGCTCCGTCCGGACGGGGTCAGCCACTCACTCGTCCCGATCCGCAGGGCGGACCCGTCATCGAGCATGAACTGCCCCAGGATCGTCCCAGTCCCGAACGTTTTCGCGCCGACGACGATCGCCCGGTGCGCATCCTGCAGTGCGCCCGCCACGATCTCGGCCGAGCTGGCTGTGAGCTGGTCGACCAGGACCACGAGCGGATCGTTCAGCGCCACACCGCCTGCCTGAACGGGAGTCGGGGTCCGGGTGCCGGCGGCGTCCTGCGTCACGAGCACGTGACCAGTTCCGAGGAACTGACTCGCGACGCCGTCCGCCTCGGACAGGTAGCCGCCGGGGTTGCCGCGCAGGTCGAGCACGATCCCGGTGGCGCCGGCGGCATGCGCCGCGTCAAGGGACGTGACCAGCGCCGCGGTCGCGCCCGTCGAAAACTGGTCGAGCTGAATGTCGGCGATGTGCGTGCCCGGCACGATCCGCCAGTCGACAACCGGGATCGTGACGGCGCCGCGGACGAGCGACACGGATCGGACGGCTCCCTTCACGGGCTGGATGGCCAGCGTCACGGAACTCCCGGACGGTCCTTCGATCATGGCGACGAGCTTCGCGATCGTGACGCCGGCGACCGAGGTGCCGTTCACCTTGCGGATCACGTCTCCGGTTTTCAGGCCTGCCTTCGCGGCCGAGCCGCCGGGAAACACGGTCCCGATCACCGCTCCGTTCGCGACCGATCCGACGGTGACGCCGATACCGACGTAGTGCCCACTCAGCACGCCCTGCTCGCTCGCGAGGTCAGCCGGTGACAGGAATGTGGTGTGTCCGGTATCGCCGACGGCCGACGTCAATCCATCGATCGCAGCGTAGGCGAGCGCCGTGTCATCGAGCGTGGCGCGTTGGACATCCTGACTGTGCAGGAGGTCCCAGGCCTGGCGGATCAGCTGGAACTGCGCGGACCGGCTCGCGGCGTCGGTCGCCGGCGAGCCCGGCAGCAGACCGGTGCGGTCGAGACCGACGCCGCCGGCAACGAGCGCGACGGCCAGGGCAAGGATCGCGAGCCCGCGAACCCCGCGGCGGGCCGCCGTGCCGAGGGTTGATCGCGTGGGCGCGTTCCCGGGCGCCCCACCGACGGCGGGCGCGCCTGTTGGTTCGACCAGAGACACGGATGACCTCCAAGGAGTGAGACTTCAAGCAACGACGGCAGGCCGGGCACGGATCTGTTGCGCGCGCGATTGCCGCGCCGCGATCGTCGGAGGGCTGGATGAGAACTCCCTGACGCCGCCAGTGCTGCTCGCCGCCCGTCATTGTCGACGCTCCTGGCGGATCGGCAGGATGTGCGCCGGGATCGCTCCGGGCGCCAGCCCTGGCCTGCGTTTTACCAGTCGAACGGGATGTCGCCACCCGGTCGGGCAAGGACGAGTCGGGACTGGCGCGGCGGACCGGGTTCGATGTCGATCAGGAGGTCGTGGTCGCCCAACCATGCTGCGATTCGTTGCGCGTCACCCGTCAACGAAAGGCGTTTCAGGGTCGCTCCTCCACCGGGGTGATCGACGGCGGCCGCGCCCGGAAACGCCGATCCGGCCGCCCATTCGATGAAGAACGGCAGCACCGGCTCGGCGGCCGCCTCCTGGACTCCCGCGCTCCTCCAGCGGAGGACGTCGCCGGCGGGGGTCTGCCGGGAACCCACCGCAACCGAGAGCCCGAGCCGCTGGGCAACGGCATTGAGAGCGTCCGTCCGAACCGCCCACCCCAGCGGCCGGCCCGATCGTCCGGCCACGACCCAACGCCCGAAGGCGGTTGTCGCCGCGATGTCCGGATCGGCGACGGCGACGAGCTCGAGGTACGTGTCCCCAAGCGGGACGATTCGGTTCGCGGTCCCCCACGCCGGGTGACGCCCGCCCTCGATCGAGCCAAGCCCGAACCTGGACTCGACCGTGCGCGCCGCAATGTCGAGATCATCGACGGCAAACAGGACGTGATCGATTCGAAGGGGCGCGGCCACCGTCACCGGAAGATTTGCCTTTGATGCAATCGTCGTTGGATTCGGGTCGGCGTCGGGTTCGCAACGATGACGGTCGAGCATGCAGCTGCAAGCAGGGCCATCAGACGGCTCCCACGTGCGGGATCGTCACCTGATGCCGGACGCCTCCATTCGGCACTCAGATCGAGCGTGAGCGTACGCGGTAGTGGGCAGCGATACCAAGGCTCGAGGCGGCCGCACCAACGAGACCGGCAAGAAGCGCGGAACCCGTACTCGTCGTCCCTGGCAGAACGCCAAGACGTTCGAGCCACGCGAAGCCAAGCCACAACAAGAACGGGAGCGCGATTGTCCAGGGGCGACCCGACCGTGCGGCAATCGCAGTGAACGGGATCGACAGGAAAATCAGGCCGACCATTCGCAAACCCCCATTGCGGCCACGGTAACAAACGACCGTCGCGTGCATCGTCCGCAGTCGGCCGAAGGCTGTCAACGCGAATACGAGCACGTTGTCGTCGCACAGTGTGCGGCAATGTCACCCCTCGACACGGTTGCCAGCGTCGCGATCTGTTCGACGTCCGATGCACGGACGACGAGCCGGAGGGCCCCTTGTCGCGAAATCCCGCCCCTTACTGGCGCGGCGCTGGACGCCTGCCATCGAGATCGGTGAACCCGTACTCAGCCGCTACAACCCCGATGTCGAGGGCCTGGCTTGTCTTCTCGATCACCCGTGGGTCTGCGGCCAAGGCCGCCACGGCGCGGCCGTTGAACAGGGGTGACCAGGCGTTGCTAAGATCGGGGTACAGTTCGGGGTGTGCCAGCACGGCCTCGGTCCGCGTAAACCTCGGCCAAATCGAGACGACGGCGACCCCATGCTCGCGCAGTTCCTCGGCCGAGCCCAGCGTCAGCATGTCCACGGCAGCCTTGACGACGTTGTACGACACGTTGCCTGTGTACTTGATGGCACCGATGGATGACACGTTGACGATGAGACCCTTGCGTTGCCCAACCATGATCCTGGCCGCGAACACGCTCGCGACATAATGGGACCGAAGGCCAACGGTGTGCATCTGATCCCAGACGTCGATCGGGAGCTCCCAGAATGGGGCGTCCTCCGGAGGGCCGATATCGAAGGTATAAGCGGTCGCGTTGTTCACGAGGAGATCGAGACTGCCGTGCTCGGCGAGTACCCGGCGGAAGACCGCCTCGGTCTCGGCGTCGACTCGGTGGTCGCATGGCACCGCGATCCCGTGGCCACCCATCCTCGTGACCTCCTCGGCCGTCGCCGTGACCGAACCGGGGCGGTCGCTATCGCCGTCTTGAACGGTCCGGCTAGTGAGGTAGACGGTGCAGCCTGCCTCGCCAAGACCAAGGGCGATGCCTCGTCCGATCCCGCGGCTGGCGCCCGTCACGATCGTAACCTTGCCGCGGAGAATGGTTGACACCGGCGACGACCTCCTGACTGACATCATAATCATCGCCAATCTGGCCCGGCCTTCCTCGCCCGACCGCGAACGCCAGGGCGTGATGCCGCGCTCGCAGGCTTCAGGCGCCAGCAGGTGAGGCGATGCCACCTCGCATCGCGCTCTGTTACCCGCTGTCGCCTCTGGTTTCCGACTCCAGCGCGGCGATCAGCCGATCGAGCATCTCCCAGCGCCACCGGAGTTGGATGACCTCGGCGCTCATGGACTCGCGCGCCGTGTCGCTGCCGTAGCCAAGGGTGTGGCGGCCCGCCGGTCGCTGGAGCTCGCTCAGCTCGCTCGCCCGGGCGGCGAGCAGGGCGCCGCGCAGGGCGCGCAGCTCGTCGTCGGTGTCGACCCGGACATGGATCGCGAGATCGCGCGCGGGTTCGGGCCCTGGGTCCAGCGGCGCATCGGCCCCGGTGCGGGGTCGGGTCACTCGACCTCGAGCTCGTCGAGGTCGCCGCTCAACGGCAGGGCGAAGCACATCTCCGAGCCCCCGCCGTCCCGGGCAACCGCCCAGATCCGGCCGTCGTGAGCCTCGACGATCCGCTTGCAGACCGCCAGGCCGACGCCCACGCCGCCGGCGGTCCGGCGGGCCTGGTCGGCCCGGAAGAACGCCGTGAACACATCGTCCGCGATGTCGGGCGCGATCCCGATGCCGCGATCGAAGATCCGGACGATCGCGGTCGCCCCATCCAGCCCGACGTGGACGTCGACCGGCTCGCCCGGCGGGCTGTACTTGTCGGCATTGCTCAGGAGATTCTCGACG
>JANMRJ010000126.1:0-1081 GCA_031370985.1 Acidimicrobiales bacterium | reverse complement strand
CCTGGACTACGGCAGCTTCGCCCACACCGTGCTGGTGGAGCGAATGAGCGCGCTAGGTGGCTGGTGTTTTTCTCCGGCGGGAGGATTTGATCGCTCAAAAGCTCGCGATTTCGGTGCGGATCGGTCAGAATTACAGGCGTGAGACTCTCGATCGGTGACGTGCGGTGACGGTGGGGACGGCGCCCCGACAGGCCGACCTGCTGGTGGGCTCGGCGGTGGTCTGCGATGGCCGGGTGGCGGAGAACTCCATCTGGTCCGTCCTGCACCGTGAATGCCATCGGCTGTTCCCCGAGGCGATGTTCGCCGACCTGTTCAGCGAGCGGGGCCGCCACAGCGTTCCGCCCTCCATCGTCGCCGTGGTCATGGTGCTCCAGCGCCTGTTCGGCCTGAGCGACCGTGAAGCGGTCTCCGCCTTCGAGTTCGACGCCCGCTGGAAGTACGCAGCCGGTGGCCTGGACCTGGACTACGGCAGCTTCGCCCACACCGTGCTGGTGGACATGCGAGCACGGCTCGACGCCTCGGAGCGGCCCAAGCGCATCTTCGAGGTGACGGTGGAGGCCGCCGGCGCCGCCGGGTTGGTAGGGGCCCGCCGGGTGCTCGACTCCACACCGCTCTATGACGCGGTGGCCACCATGGACACCATCACCCTCATCCGCTCCGCCCTCCGGGGCCTACTGAAGGTGGCGAGCCCCGCCCTTGAGGCTGAGCTCCGCTCGGTGATGACCAGCGGGGACGACTACGCCAACGCCTCCAAACCCCACATCGACTGGGACGACACCGAGGCCCGGGCAGTTCTCATCGACTCCCGGTCGGCTGACGGCTACGCCTGCCTGATGCTCCTCGACGGTCGGCCCCTCGACGATGAGGTGATCGATGCCGCCGTCCTCCTGGCCACGGTGATGGGCCAGGACCTCGACATGGCGGACGGGAAGTTCTTCATCGCCCGAAGAGTGGCCAAGGACCGGGTGATCTCCACGGTGGACCCCACCGCCCGCCACGGCCACAAGACCTCGGCCCGGGGCTACGACGGCCACAAAGGTCATGTCGCAGTGGACCCGGCCCAATGGCCTGGTGATCGCGC
>JANMRJ010000088.1:0-1838 GCA_031370985.1 Acidimicrobiales bacterium | reverse complement strand
GTTGCCCTGGCCCTCGATCAGGTCGACCAGCACTGCCCGGAGCACGCCGGCTTCGCTGGCCCCCATGCGCCCGTGGGCGGTCACCACGACCACGCCCATAGCCCGGCTGACGGCCAAGGCGTAGGCCGGGACCGGCACCAGGCCCTTCGGGGGCATGGGCGCGTAATCGCGAAACGCGCGCCGGCCAATGGCGGGCACCTGAGGGCGGCTGGCCACACTCCTCGCGTTGCCGCCTACCGGCACGTCACCGAACGGCCCTAGCTCAACAGACATGGCTTCGCTCCGTAGGTTCGGGAGCGAGCGATCAGGGACGCCCGCACGACGTGGACCGTCACTCCTGATCGGCTGTTTGGCCCAACCGAGCAACGGGGCTTCCAACTGATGCGAGGCTGGCTGTCCAACCGCTACCGAGAGTGTCCCACATGTCAACGGCCTCCTGATCCGATGTCCCGTCGGAGACCGGTTGCGCTGGCCGTACGGTGGCGTACACTTGGGGCGTGAAATCGGCTACCTGGGGAGCCGTCAATCCTCACGGCGACCGCCCCGTCAACGCTTTCAGAATCGAGGACGCTGTGGCCGCTTACCCAGACGAACTGTGGCGCAGCGTGGCCGACCTGTCAGGCCTGCTACTCAGCGAGGAAGACCAGGAGACCACACTGAAGCGGGTGGCCGACTTGGCCGTGCGCTGCATCGTCGACTGCGACGCCGTGGGCGTGACCCTTTTCCGGGGCGGAGCCGCGGTGACGAGGGCGGCAACGGGCGGCTTGGTCTATGAGGTCGACCACTTCCAGTACGACATCGGCGAGGGTCCGTGCCTGTCGGCCATCCAGGACCAGGCGATGATCGAGGTCGAGGACATGGCCACGGAGACTCGCTGGCCCAGGTTCTGCAAGCACGCAGCCGAGCGGGGAACACATAGCTCGCTGTCGTTCCCGATGCTCGTCCGCGGCGAATCACTCGGTGCGCTCAACCTGTACGCCCGCCGGCCGCAGGCATTCGTGCCGGCTGACTACGAGACGGGAGCGATGTTCGCCACCCAGGCCGCGGTCGTCCTGGCCAACTCGCAGACCTACGCCGCGAGCGTGGCTCTGGCGAAGGGGCTACGTGACGCCCTCGACTCGCGAGCGGTGATCGATCAGGCGATGGGCATCCTCATCGGGAAAAACGGCTACAGCACGGACCTGGCCTTCGACACCTTGAAGGCAACCTCCCAGTCGGAGAACCGGAAACTGCGCCACGTGGCCGAGGAGATCGTCCGCACGGCCGTCGCGGACCAGGGCGGCCAAGCCTGAGGTACCCCCCTCGCTGGCTCGACTCCTGCCGCTCAGGCAGGGCCCGAACGGGCCGATAGGAACACATGGCGAATCGGCGAGTCGGTAGCGCGATGGTCCTCGACGGCGACGACGAGGAAGAAGCAACCCGCTGGCAGTGCGTCAAGTGCGGTTACGGCAATGTCGGCTGCGAACGCTGCCTGCACTGTGGGGCGAAGGCCCCGGCTGAGGCGCGGGCCCTGGGCGGCCTGCACGTCGATGTCGGTCCCGCCGGGCCGAATCGCTCCGCGGTCGCCGGTCGCCGGGCCGGCCGCACGATCGCCGCCCTGCTCATCGTGCTCATCGGGCCCGTGGTCGAGGAGCTCGTCTTCCGGGGCTTCCTGGCCGAGGCACTTCGCGGCCGAGGGCGCCGGGGGGCCGTGCTGCTCAGCGCCGCCGCCTTCAGCCTGGCCCACCTGCGCCTGGCCCAGTTCCGCTACTACCTGTTCCTCGGGGTCGTCCTCGCCTGATCTACTGGCGCCGCGGCCTGATCGGTTCCGTCTGCGCCCACGCCGCGTTCAACGGGAT
>JANMRJ010000043.1:0-3023 GCA_031370985.1 Acidimicrobiales bacterium | reverse complement strand
GGCGGTCCCGTCGACGGTGACCTGGTCCTCGGCCATGGCCTCGAGCAGCGCCGACTGGGCCCGGGGCGTGGCCCGGTTGATCTCGTCGACCAGCACCACGTTGTGGAAGATCGGCCCGGGATGGAAGTTCCACTCCTCGCGGGACCGGTCGTAGACGGTTACGCCGGTGATGTCGGCGGGCATGAGGTCGGCGGTCCCCTGTACGCGGCCCGACGAACCGCCGATCGAGCGGGCCAGGCTCTTGGCCAGCAACGTCTTGCCGACGCCCGGCACGTCCTCCAGGAGCACATGGCCGCCGGCCAGCAGCCCCGAGGCCACCAGCACGATCTCGTCCCGCTTGCCGAGGACGACCGAGGCGACGTTGTCGACGATCGCCTTGGCCACCGCGGCAGCTGTCACCGTTGACGCCGTTCGTGCCATCCGCCCATTGTCGGCTATCGCCGGCGTGTCCGTGAGCACGGGGCCGTGCCTCGCCGTTCTAGCGTTGGGGCCGTGACCTCGTTCCAGCGGCGGCCGGCGCCCCTCGGTCCTGGCGGCCGGCCGTTCCGGGGCTGGCGGATCGTCCCGCTGCTGCTGAGCCTCGGCGCCTTCGCCGCCAATGGACTGATCCTGCTGTCGGACCGGGCGCCGGGGTTGTTCCGGCGGGTCTCGGCCCGGATCGACGTAGGTGTCTCGCGTGCTGCCGGTGCCACAGGGGTCGACGTGTCGGGGAGCGTGCCGCGCTCGGACTTCGATGTCCACGTCGCCATCTGGGCGATCGCCGCCCTCCTCGTCGGACTTGCGACGTGGTCGTGGTTCTCATTGCTGCTGGCCAGCGCGGGAGTGTTCGGGTCGAGCGTGGCGCTGGAGCTGGCGCAACGAGTCTTCTCGCAGACGCGCCATGTCCAGTTTGCCGATGTCCGGGCCAACGCCGTCGGCGTCGTGTGCGGCACCTGCGCGGTGGCTGCTTTCGCCTTGGCTTGGCGGGCGGTTCGTACCGGGCGGTCCGCACCTCAGCCGTGAGCGGCCCGCGCTTGACCGTCCAGATCGGCCTCGTGGTGTCGGGCACGGTTGCATCAGCACCGGCGGGCGCAGGATGGTCGCGTCACTGCCCATGGGTCGACGATACAGGCCAGCTCGTCGGCGGTGGCGTTGGCGAAGCAGGGGTCGAAGGCGGTGTCGCCGGCCCGGCACCGCCAGGCGTCGGCCCGGCCGGGGTGGACCAGGGACCCGCCCTGGCAGGTGCCGGTCACCGAGGTGGCGCGCACCAGGTTGGGCAGCAGACCGGCGTCGTCGAAGGCCTGGAACGTCAGGACCTGGGTTACGGCTGTCGCCGGGCCCGGCCGTGCCGGCGTCGTCGTGGGATCGCGGCCGGCGCGGCTGGCGCAGCCGGTGACGAGGAGGGCGATCAGGGCCGGCGCCGCTCGTCTGCGACCGGCAGGAAGCGCCACTTGCGTCACCGTACCGGCGCCTGAGCTCTCGATGCATTGCGCGCTGTCGTTTACGCTGGTGCCCGTGACCAATGACATCGGCGTCGTCCGCCTCCGGAGAACCCACCGAGTTCGGTAGCGAAGCAGCGCTGTGCTCCCTGGCCAAGGGGGTCTCCGGAAGCGCAAGATCCCAGGTCAGAGGCCATTTTCGGGACCGGGGAGTGGCGCAGTGGTAGCGCACCTGCTTTGGGAGCAGGAGGTCGGGGGTTCAAATCCCCCCTCCCCGACTGGTTACCGCACCCGCGGGTGTAGCTCAATGGTAGAGCTCCAGCCTTCCAAGCTGGTCATGCCGGTTCGATCCCGGTCACCCGCTCGCTTTAGATATGCAGGTCAGAGGCACTATTGGCCTGGCCGCCGGACGCCAAATCGGTCGCCGGAAGCCACGTCGTGCCATTGGCGTGCCACTACGGATTTTGGGGTCGCGGCCGGAATTTGCCCGCGACGAGTTCGCCCAGCGCCCCGGCGATGCCCCGGGCCGTGGTGCGGCAGGACCGGTGGGCGCTACCCCGGGCCAGTCCTCGAGCAACGCCTCCGAGGCGCAAAACCCCAGTTCACACAGGAGGACCCCCGGTCCTCCGAACCGGCAAAGCAGGTACCTAACCCGCCTCCGATGGAGCCGAGTGCCTCGACACCCTCGGCATCCAGTCAGAAAACCAACGCGAAATTCTCCTCGCGACCCCGACCTCCAGCTCCAGCACCCTTCCAACCCCCCGAATCAAGCCCAGAACCCAACCGCAGCCTGGCCAGGGCTCACCTCCAAGCAGCACGAGAGCACCTCAAGGCCACCACCAACCCCCAACACCGCAGCCCCAGCTACCCCAAGCCCTGAAGTCGCCTCCACCCCAAGGGCAAAAGGACAGTCGCCTACGGCGACTCGCAGTGAATGAGGCGCCAACGATTGCAACCGTTCAGTTGCCGCCCTAATCTCTCCGTCGTGGCGTAGATGCGGATGATGGGACTCGATTCGGTCGCCTACCACCGCTCCACGATCTTGGAACGCTCCGACGACCACCCCGGAGCGGCCCTGGACTACTACGCATCCCGGGGCGAGACGCCGTTGTTATGGGGCGGCAGGGGAGCAGCGGCCCTGGGCCTGAGCGCGGCGGTCGACTTCACCGCCATCAGCGTCACCGACAGTGTGGGCCGGGGCATCGGCCCCGACGGCGCCGGCATCGTCACCCCCGAAACCTATGAAGCCATCTTCGGCCCCGACGGCGCCCGTGACCCCAGCACCGGCGAGCGGCTGGTGAACTCACGCCGCCCAGGCATGGAGCTGGTCATCGGGGCGCACAAGTCCGTGGCCGAGCTGGGCGTCATCGGCAGAGCCGAGGACATGCACCAGATCATGGACGCCGAGCGAGACGCCACGCTCGACTACCCCGACGAAGTGACCAGACGCATGGGCGGCCGCCGGGGGAGAGCCGCCACCCCGACACAGACCGACGGCCTCACCTACGCCATCACCCGCCACGCCACCTCCCGAGCCGGCGACCCCAGCCCCCATGACCACGTGCTGCTGGCCAACGTCGTGCGCATGAACGACGAAGCGGGGGG
>JANMRJ010000040.1:0-5107 GCA_031370985.1 Acidimicrobiales bacterium | reverse complement strand
AGCCCGGGCTTCGTCCGAGCCGCCCGGGGAGCAGTCCCAGCACCAGCCGCACGCGGCACCAGGGGTGGCCGGCGTCGATGATCCGGACGTCGAGCTGACCGTCGTCGAGACGCTCACGACGAGAGGGTGCGAACCCGTCGGGCTGGTAGCGGCAGTTGCCGATGAAGATCATCCAGACCTTGCGGCGCTCACCGTCGATCTCGAGGTCCACCGGCTGCGAGTGACGGAGGACGCCGGCGAGGGCCACGATGACCGCCGGCCACTTCCCGATGCGGTCTTCGAGCTTCTCGCGGGCGTCGACCAGGTCGACGTAGCTCCCGATGCTGGCGGTGTTGACGAACGTCTGGCCGGCGATGACCGCCCGGTCGACGGCGACGGCCCGGCCCTCACGCACGGCGTGCGCCGAGTCGGCGATCGTCTCCAACCCGAGGGCGTAGGCGAAATGGTTGAGGGTACCGCCGGGCACTACGAAGAGCGGCTTGCCGATGTCGGCCGCGATCGACGCCGCGGCGTTGATGGAGCCGTCGCCGCCGGCCACGCCGAGTGCGCACCCCCGGTCCGCAGCGTCCTTCAGGGCGGCCTCGAGGTCGTCGCCTTCCGCCAACTCGACGACCTCGGCCTCGGGCAGCTCCTTGCGAAGCTCCTCGGCTGCTCGCCCGCTGGAGCCGGCGGAGGGGTTGACCACGATCACCAGTCCCCCGCCCTGCGGGGACGGCTCCACCTCGGATGGCTTCAGCGCGGCGCGGACCTGCGCCGGCTCGTGCGGCGCCACCGGCCACAGCCGGCGGGTGAGCAGACCGGCGCCGGCGCCGATGGCCACGCCGGCGGCCACGTTGCTCGGGGACTGCGCCCCGGTCTTCACCCGGGAGTACCCGGCCAGCGCGGCCAGCCCCGCGAGGGGGCCAGCGAGCGCCGGCACCTCCTGGCCCGCTCCCACCGCGAAGGCGAAGATCGCGGCCGAGTGGCCCGAGGGGAACGACGAGGTCCGGGGCTCGGCAACCCATGGTCGCCGGTTCGCCCCTGGTCGCCGGAGGCGGACGGCCAGATTCGCCGGCCCGTTGGCGACGGCGGACGCGACGCCGGCCGCGAACAGGCCGCGCAGGGCGGCCCGCCGGCGGAACCGCCCGCCGCTGAGGCCGAGTACCGCAGCAACCGCCAGCCAGAGCCTGAAGCGGCCGGCGGCCCCCCCGAGGAGCTCGAACCCGTTCAATTCCCGCCAACCCGGCGGTAGCGGGCCTCGGCGAAGGAGTACAACCCGTAGGCGGCGAGACCGAGGGCCACGCCGACGAGCAAGGCGGGGCCGTAGGACCGGTCGGCCAGGCGCTTGAGCGCGCCGTCGATGCCGACCGCTTGCTGAGGATCGTGCTGGCGGGCGGCCGCGATGAGGAGGACCCCGATCATGGCCCAGACGGCCATGCGGGCGACCATCCCCACCGTGCCGACGACCCGCACCCATCGACGCTCTGACGCGCCCATCTCGTAGGACTTCAACCGCTTGCGGAACTTGCCCGACAGGCCGCGCCAGCCGACATACAGCCCGCTGCCGATCAGAATTAGGCCGACGGCCTGCACCAGCCAGGTCCCACCCGGCCAGCTGAGCACACGAGCCGTCCAGTCCGCCTCCGGCCGCTGCGTGCTGGCCTCGTTGTTCGACCAGATGAAGAGCTTCACCGCGCTGGCGAAGAAGAACGTGTACAGCACACCGCGGGCGAAGTAGCCGGCCCGCTTGACCATCGCCTTCGGGGTGTCGTCGGCGTCGCCGGGCCCGACCGCCGCCTCGACGAAGCGCCAGGTGGCGTAGCCGGCGAAGCCGATGGCGAGGGCCAGGACGAGCAGCCGGCCGAACGGCTGGCGCACGACGGACTGCAGCGCTCCCTGCTTGTCGGCCCGGGTCTCGTCCTGCCCGAAGGCGACCTGGACAGCCAGGATGGCGACGACGAGATAGAGGAGCCCGCGGGCGGCCAGACCGGCGCGGGCCATGCGCTCCAGCCACGTACTCTCCGCCGCGTCCTCCAGGAAATCCTGGGCCCGCTCCTTCGCCTCGTCGACGTCCATGCGAACCCCCATGCCAAGGGTTGTGTCCGGCCGGCATCGGCCGCAAACCAGAGGGGGGTCAGTCCCTCACGGCCCGCACGATGGCATCGACGTCCTCCCCGACTTCGCGCCGCTCCGCCCGCTCGACCCGCAGGCCCTCCAGGTCGGCGACGATCTCCTCGGCCGTGAACAGCCGGGCCGGGTCACGGAAGCCGCCCTCGTCCCGTGTCGCCTGGTCCGTGTGATAGCCGGCGACGAGGACGATCCCGCCCGGCGCAAGCAGATCGGCGGCGGCCCGCAGCAGTCGCCGGCGCTCCGGTGGCGCCAGATGGATGAACAGGAGGAGGACCAGGTCGTACGGGCCGGCGGTCGGCTCGTAGTCGACCAGGTCGGCGCAGACCCAGTCGACGGCGCCGGCCGCGGCCACCGCTCCCACCCGCTGGCGCCCGCGGTCGAGGGCCACGTCGGAGAAGTCCACCGCGGTGACGTCCCATCCCCTCTCGGCCAGCCACAGGGTGGTCCGGCCCTCGCCGGCGCCGAGGTCGAGGGCCCGCCCGGGAGGGTGTTCGCCGATCTCGCCGCTGAGGAACGGGTTGGGGTCGACGGCCCACAACAACGGCTGCGCCGCGTACCGTTCGTTCCACTGCTGTCGGTCCATGGCCCGGCAGTGTGCCAGGCGACCGACCCGCCATGCCTAACCTCGGTGTCGTGGCCGACAACCGATCGTTCCGTGTACGGAAACGGTACGTTTTTGACGCTCTCCGGCACACAGAACGCCGGCGTGGCGCGCTCGTGCTGGCGGCAACCCTCGTCCTGGGCGCCTGCGGGTCGGAATCAATCCCGGACCCGGTGCCGGCCGGGGACACCTCGACCACCGCCGGCGCCGGCCCCACCACTGCGGCGCCGTCCACCACCCGGCCGGCGCCGGCCACGACCGCCACCACGGTGCGGGGGGCCGACCGGTGCGCCCTCGGCCGCCAGGCCCCGCCGGCCGGCTCGGTGACCGCCAATTTCGCCACCGCGCTCGCCTTCGCTCCCGACGGTCGACTGTTCTTCGCCGAGCGCGCCGGCGCGGTCAAGGTCGTCCAGAACGGGGCGACGAGGACGTTCGCCACCGTCTCGACGGTGACGACCGAGGCCGGCGGCGGCTACAGCGAGCGGGGCCTGCTCGGGCTGGCCGTCAGCCCCACCTTCGCCACTGACCGGTTCGTGTACACCTTCCACTCGTCGACCAACCGGGCCGTCCAGCAGGTGACCCGTTGGACCGACTGCGCCGGCGAAGGCCGTGACGCCAAGGTCATCGTCGAGCTGCCCGGGGGATCGGACTGCTGCCACAAGGGCGGCCGGCTGGCCTTCGGCCCCGACGGCAAGCTGTACGTCACCCTCGGCGACGAGCACGTGCCGACCGCGGCCCCCGACACCTCCGACGTGCGGGGCAAGGTGCTGCGTTACAACCCTGATGGTTCCGTTCCCGCCGACAACCCCTTCGGCGCCGGCAACCCCGTCTGGGCCGCCGGCTTCCGCAACCCCTTCGGGCTCGCCATCTCCCCCGCCGGCCGGCTGGCCGTCACGTCCAACGGCCCCTCAGGCGATGCCGGCAGTCCCGGCACCGGGTACGACATCGTGGCCACGAACGTCGCCCGGGGCAGCGTTTACCAATGGCCGGCGTGCTACGGCTACAGCCACCCGATCCGGGGGGCATCCTGCGACGGCGCCGAGCCGGAGTGGAGCAGCGAGGCCCGTGCCGCCGTCCCGACCGGCGCCGCCTGGGTCAACGCGTCGGGGCCGGGTGCCACCGCCGGCCGGCTGGTGTTCTGCACGCTCAACCAGGGCATGCAGATCCTCTCCGATGGCGCCCCCCACGCCACCGTGGCCCAGGGCGACTCCGGCTGCCGGCTCGACGTGAAGCAGGGTCCCGACAACGCCCTCTACTTCTCCGACACCGACACCATCCACCGCCTCGCCTGACCAACCGGGCCCGCCGGACACGGCGACTTTTGGTCAATCGGCGGCGCCATGTGGCCCCCCAATTGCCCAGACGGTCGGGTTCAGGACCCCCCGAGTTCCGTCGTGCGCCGTGTCGCCGCCACCCGCCCGATAAGCGGCTCGTCTTCGTCTCGATGGTGCAGCGACGAGGCAACGTCGCTCACGACGACCACCACCGCGAACCAGAGCACACCGAGGGTCCATCCGCCGATGATGTCGGTCAGCCAGTGAACAGCCAACACCAGCCGGGCCAGGCCGACCAGGATGATGAGGCCGACGGCGGCGGTAGCGGCGACGACCTTGGACCGCCACGAGCGCAGGGCACCCGAGGCGACGAAGGCGACGGTGAGCAGGCAGGCGGCGGACCGAGTCGCCTGGGCCGACGGGAAGGCGAAGCCGGATGCGGCAGCGAGCATGTCGGCCACTGGCGGCGGCGGGCGGTGGACGGCCACCTTGATCAGCTCGACGAGGAGCCAGGACCCGCCGGCCGCCAGCGCCGGCAGGACCAGGTCGCGCGGCCGGCGGGTCTTCCACCAGACCAGGCCGGCGATGACCATTGTCAGCGCGGTCAGGACGACCGTCCCACCGACATTGGCAACCATGCGGGCCGCGGATGTGAGGTCGGGCGTGCGGTGGTCGAACAGGAAGCTGTAGACCGTGCCGTCGAGGCCGGCCAGGTCCTTGCGGGAGATGACATCCTGCACCACGATGCCGAAGGCATAGCCGACGACGGCCACGCCGGCGAGGCCCGCCGTCAGCGACAGGCCAAAGGCGGCGTTGGGCCGCAGCCGCCGGCGCAGGTAGGACAGCTGGCGCTCGAAGCGCCCGAGCACCCGGGCCACACCCGGACGCTCGGTCTGGGTGCGCGCCCAAGTGCGCACCGCTCCCTCACGGCGGACGACGGCGCGGGCGACCATGATCACCACCACCACCAGGACGACGAGGAGCAGCAGGACTGCGCTGGCCCGGCCGGCCCACTTGGCCACCTGATGGTACGAACCGCCGGCGGCGTACCCGAGCAGGACGAAACCCGGCGCCCAGATCAGCCCGCCGATGGCGTTCCAGGGCAGGAACGTCCGGTACGGCA
>JANMRJ010000002.1:0-2254 GCA_031370985.1 Acidimicrobiales bacterium | reverse complement strand
CGACGACGCCACCGTGGGCGCCCTAGCGGTGTCCGACAAGCTGCGGGCCGAAGCGCCGGCAGCCGTCGCCGCCCTGCACCGGGCCGGGATGGTCACGGTGATGCTCACCGGGGACAACCGGGCCACGGCTGAGGCGCTGGGTCGGGCCGCCGGCGTCGGCGACATCCACAGCGAGCTGCTCCCCACCGACAAGGCGGCCGCCGTCGCCCGGCTGATGGCCACGTCGCCCACGGCCATGGTCGGCGACGGGATCAACGACGCGCCGGCGCTGGCCACCGCCACTGTCGGCATCGCCATGGGGGCCATGGGCACCGACGTGGCCATCGAAACCGCCGATGTCGCCCTGATGGGCGACGACCTCGGGCACCTCGCCGACACCTTCGCCCACGCCCGGCGGGCCGGGCGGATCATGGCCCAGAACCTGGCCCTCTCGGGGGCCATCCTGGTGACGCTGGTGCCCCTGGCCGCCCTCGGCGTCCTGCGCCTGGCGGCCGTGGTCGCCATCCACGAGTTGGCCGAGGTGGTGGTCATCGCCAACGGCGTCCGAGCCGGGCGCCGGAGCGCATTCGGGCCCTCAGCGGTGGTGGCGTCGGAGGCCGAGGCGCCGGTCAGGACCCAGCTCGCCGGCCGCCCGACGGCGTGCACCGACGGTTGCTGCGACCCCTCCCCCGCCGCCGCGTCCACGGTCCTCGATGCCCGGTCCGAAGTTCCGCGATGATGCTGGCCCACGGCGATCCCACTAGCTAGCTCGCCGCTGACGCCGCACCTACACCTCGACGTGGTCGCCGTCGTCGCCATTGTGGCCCTCGCCTACTGGCTGGCCGTCGGTCGCTTCCGGCCCGCCGGCGAGCCGGCCTGCACCACTCGCCAGGCCCGGCTGCTCGTGGCCGGCCTGTCCACGCTGTTCGTCTTCTCGGAGTGGCCGGTGCACGACCTAGCCGAGGGCTACCTCAGCGTGCACATGGTGCAGCACTCGGCATACACGCTGGTCCTGCCGCCGATGTTCATCCTGGGGACGCCTCCGTGGCTCTGGCGGCGACTGCTGGGCCCGGTGATGGGGCCTTCCGCCGCCTGGTTCGGCCGTGGGCCGCCGTGGCGCTGTTCAGCGTGGTCACCGTCGCCACCCACCTACCGCCGTTCGTGACCGCCGCCGTCCGCTCGGGGCCGGCCCACGCTGGCCAACACCTGCTGCTGGGTATCCTCATCGTGGTGTTCCTCCCCATCGTGCGCCGCGAGCTGGGGTCGGCCTCGACCGGGCTGGACCGCCTCGGTCGCCCTCGTGCCAGCAAATTCGAAGGCTGACGGTGAGCCGCTCGCTGACATCGTGGCAGTCGCTCGTCCAAGCCGCCGCCTTCTTCGTGCCGTTCGCGTTCTTCGTCGTCCTCTTGGTGCGTGGCTCCCGCCGCCGGCCACCCAGCGACGGCGACGATGACGAGGCGGACTGACCCCCCGCCCGTCAGGCCTTGATCTCGACTGGGGTGCCCAACGGCAGGGTCTTGGCCAGCATGGTGATCCCGGTGTTGCTCATCCGGATGCACCCGTTGCTGACATCCTTGCCCAGGCCCGACGGGTCGCCCGTGCCGTGGAGCCCGAGCACCCCCGTACCCCCGTCACCGAAGGAGTAGAGCACCTCGGAGAACCCCGAGAGGGCGAAGGCGTAGGGCCCGTAGCCCCCCTGCTGGCTGGCGAGGACCGAGTACAGCTCGGTCGTGTAAAAGAGGCCCTGGGTGGTGGGGGTGCGACCCGACGTGCCGACACCGACGGGCTCCTGCAGGAGGATGTCGTTGCCCTTCCACACCGTGATGCGGTGCGCCCCCAGCTCGACGACGGCGCGGTAGTCGTGGGTATCGACATCGACCGCGCTGCGATGCACCCACCCGCTGCTCCCGTTGGGGCGGATCGGCAGCATCACCTTGAGCCAGTCGGCCCTGTCCTCAACCACCAGCATGCGCAAGGGGAAGGTCAACCCCGGCGCCGCCCCCGACGGCTGGGGGTTGTCCAGCGAACGGGCCGGCTCGGGCTGCACCGGTGAGTTGAAGATCTCGACACGACGGACCTTGGCCGTGGCCACCGAGTAGAGCGGCGCCACCGGCACGGTCGTGGTGGGCACTGGCGCCGAGGTGGTCGGAGTGACCGTGGTGGTGGGCGCCAGGATGGTCGTGGACGCCGGCGCCGGCGCAGCCACCGGCCGCTTCCCGCCGCCACTGCAGCCGGTGAGGGCCACCACCATCACCACGCCGGCGGCCACGCCGGC
>JANMRJ010000001.1:0-3329 GCA_031370985.1 Acidimicrobiales bacterium | reverse complement strand
TGGCCGCCGCCGCCGTACTCGCGGTCATCGCCAGCGGTACCGACGGATTCTCGATCAAGGACTCTGGTTTCGCGGCCAACGGCTACGGCGGGCAGTCGCCTGGCGGCTACAGCCTCCTGGCCTGCCTCGTGTGCGAGGTGGTGATGACCGCCGTGTTCCTGGTGGTGATCATGGGTGCGACCCGGAAAGGGGCACCGAACGGCACCGCACCGGTGGCCATCGGCCTCGCCCTGACACTGATCCACCTCATCTCGATCCCGGTGACGAACACATCGGTCAACCCGGCCCGGTCGACATCACAGGCCATATTCGCCGGCGGCGACTACCTGCCCCAGCTCTGGCTGTTCTGGTTGGCACCCATCGCCGGCGCCATGCTCGGGGCGCTGGTGTATCGGGCCCTGTTCGGCGTGCCCCAGGAGGACCTCGACGCTCCCGTCACGGGTGACCCCAACCAGGCGGTTGCCTGAAGGACTGGAAGCTCGATGTGCCCCAGGGCAAGGCTGGGTCCGGATGGGTTGACAAACGCGGCCCATCGGCGTTGTCTTGAGGGACCCGCCGGCAAACCTGCATCTCCCGCCGCTCAACTTCCCCGCCAGGTGTGCCGAGGGTCAAGAGCAGCCGATCGTCAAGGGAGGACAACAATGCAGGCACAGGTCGACGACCGTCTCGTCGTGCACGGGACCCACGGCACCCGGACCGGGGTGATCCTGGAGCTGGTCGAGGGCGCCGGCCCCCAGCGCTACCGCGTCCGTTGGGCCGACGGGCACGAGAGCACCATCGCCCCTGGGCCCGACGCCACGGTCGAGCACGACGATGTTGGCGAAGCGCAGGTCGAGCGGGATGCGACCACGGCCGCCCGCCGCGACCGCACGACCGCGTGGCGGCGAGGCATCACCGCCGGCGTGGGCCGGGAGGCTGCGCTCGCCCAGCAGAAGATCGGCAGCACGGTGGTCGCCACCCCCTGAGCGGCCCGACGTGGGCCGGCCGACTGCCGCCACATTGGAATTGGTGCTAGCTAGTCGTCGGCCGGTGTGGCACCCAGGAGGTTGGCGGCCTTCTCGACCGCACGACGGGCGCGGGTGATCCGGCGCTCCTCCGCGGCCGCATCCGCGTTGCCGGCCACCGCGGCCCGCAAGCGGTCGATGGCCGCGTCGGCCAGCTCCTCGGCGATTCTTTCCAGCCGCTCGCGGACACCATCGAGGTCACCCGGCACATGGGTACCCTACGCCCGGTGAAACTCGTGCTGGAGGACTGGGTCGAGGGCGAACGCGACCGGATCATGGCCACCCTCTTTGACTGGCTGCGGATCCCATCGATCTCGGCCCACCCCGACCACGCCGGCGATGTCCGCCGCTCGGCTGACTTCACCGCCGGCCTGTTGGCCGACGCGGGCCTGGAGCACGTCGAAGTGCTGGGGACCGCGGCCGGCGCCGGCCTGCCGTCGGTGTACGCCGACCACCTCCACGCCGGCCCCGACGCGCCGACCGTGCTCGTCTACGGCCACCACGACGTCCAGCCGGTCGACCCGCTGGAGGAGTGGACGTCGCCGCCGTTCGAGCCCGTACTGGTCGACGGGGAGCTGCGGGCCCGCGGTGCCATCGACGACAAGGGCCAGACGCTGTTCCAGATCGAAGCGGTGCGGGGCCTGCTGGCCGGCGGCGGCCTGCCCGTGAACGTGAGGTTCCTCGTCGAGGGCGAGGAGGAGGTGGGCAGTCCCAACTTCGAGGCCCTGCTGGAGGCGGAGCGGGGGCGGCTGGGCTGCGATGTGGTGGTCGTGTCCGACACCGACATGTGGGCGCCCGACGTGCCGTCGGTCTGCGTCGGCATGCGGGGCCTCATCGCCTACAGCGTGGCGCTGCGGACCGCCAAGGCCGACCTGCACTCCGGGCTGTTCGGCGGCGCCGTCCCCAACCCGGCCCACCACATCGCGCGCATCGTCGCCGCCCTCCACGACGCCGGCGGCCGGGTCGCCGTCCCCGGCTTCTACGACCGCGTCCGCCCGCTCACCGACGCCGAGGAGGCGTCGATGGCCACCATCCCCATAGATGAGGACGCGTGGAAGGAGACGGCCGGCGTCCGCCGCCTCGAAGGTGAGGCCGGCCGTTCGGTGCTGGAGCGCATCTGGACCCGGCCCACCTGCGACGTGGTCGGCATCGCCGTCGGCTACGCCGGCGCCGGCGTGAAGACCATCGTCGCCGCCCAGGGCCGGTTCACAGCCACGTTCCGGCTGGTGCCCGACCAGACGCCCGACGAGGTGGGCACGGCATTCGAGGCGTGGGTGCGCGACCAGGTACCCGAGGGCATCGACGTTGAGATCACCCGCATGGGCGGCGTGGCGCCGGCGCTGACACCGGTCGACCACCCGGCCATGGCCGGGCTGTGCCGGGCCGTCGAGCGGGTGTGGGGCAAGGCGCCGCTGTTCACCCGGATCGGCGGCAGCGGGCCGGAGGAGGCCCTCGGGCGCATCCTCGCCGCGCCCGTCCTGTACCTCGGCGTGGCCCTGCCCGACGACCGGTTCCACGCCCCCAACGAGCGCATGGTGATGGACCAGTTCTGGAAGGGGCTCCTGGCCGCCGGCGAGCTGTTCGGCGAGCTGGCTGGCCTGTGACGGGTCCGATGGCCGAGTTCGGGGCCCGGGAGTGGATCTCCTTCGAGGACCCCACCGAGGAACGGACGTGGGTGTTCGATGTCACGTTCCTGCTCAGCCGGTGGGAGTGCATTTTCGGACGGGGCTGCCAGGGCGTGCTGACGGGGCCGGCGGCCGAGCTGGTCCAGGGCTGCTGCTCCTACGGTGCCCACTTCACCGACGCCACCGACGAGGCCCGGGTGGAGGCGGCGGCGGCCACGCTGACCGCCGAGCACTGGCAGTTCCGCAAGGAAGGGCGCCGGCGGGGCGTCATCAAGACCAACGCCAGCGGCGAGCGCGTCACGCGGATGGTCGCTGACGCTTGCGTGTTCCTGAACCGGCCGGGCTTCGCCGGCGGGCCGGGCTGCGCGCTCCACCGCGCCGCCCTCGACCGCGACGAGCGGCCCATGGACCTCAAGCCCGATGTCTGCTGGCAGCTCCCCCTGCGCCGCGAGGAGCGCGACGACGGCGGCGGCCACACCACGTCCACGATCGTGGAATGGAAGCGCTCCGACTGGGGCGGCGGGGGCGACGAGTTCCATTGGTGGTGCACGGAGGCGCCCGAGGCGTTTGCCGGCGCCGGCGCCGTCTACGTCACCATGGCCAACGAGCTAACCGGCCTCGTGGGCGACGAGGTCTACAGCCGGCTGGCCGCCTACCTCGACGTACGGGCCGGCGGGAGCGTCCCGCTCCCCCACCCGGC
>JANMRJ010001187.1:0-1039 GCA_031370985.1 Acidimicrobiales bacterium | reverse complement strand
GCCGGTCGACCAGCGGCGACGGGTCGGCGTCGAGACTCAGGCCCGCCTGGCCAAGACCAGCGACCTTCGTCGGCTCCTGACCAGGCATCCAAAGGCCGGCCGATTCGTGCTCGCCCGATGGAGCCGCGGTCGTTCTCTGTCGACGGAGGCCGACCTGTACCGAGGCCGGCGGGGGGTTCGAGGCGCGGTCGGCGTCTTCGGGCCTAGCCAGTCGGGCAAGACGACCGGTCTGATCGCCGGCGTCGAGGCCTGGAGCGGCCCCGCCATCGTGTCGTCGGTGAAGACCGATCTTCTGCGCGCCACCCTGGCCCGGCGGTCGGATGCCGGAGACGTCAAGGTGTTCGACCCGGCGGGGATCAGCGGCATGGACACGGCGACGTGGACGCCGCTGCGAGCCGCTGGACGGCTCACGGGTGCGGTCGCGGCGGCGCAGATGCTCGCCCGCAGCGGTGCCCGCGGCGAGACCAACCATCAGTTCTGGCAGGGCCAGGCCGAACAACTGCTCGCCGGCATGCTCTGGACGGCGGCGAACACCAAGAACCACTCGATGCGCAACGTCGTGAAATGGGTGCTCGAACTCGACCGGCCCGGCGATGCCGGCGGCGGCACCCTTGCCCCTCTCGTCCGGCTGCTCACAGACCACGCCGATCCGGCCGTGGCGGGAGCGGCGCGAGAGGTGCAGGGCTGGCTCCACGGGCAGTGGAAGACCGACGACCGGACCACGTCGAACGTGTACGCCACGGCCAGGAACGCAGTCTGGCCATGGGCCGACCCCAACGTCGCCGCCAGTGCAGACGGCTGCGACATAACCCTCGACTGGCTGCTCAAGGACGTCAACACCCTGTACCTGTGCGCACCTCTCGGCGATGAGACCCGCATCGGCATCGTCTTCGCCACCTTGCTGCACGACCTCATCCTCCAGGCATTCGACCGAGCCAACCGGACTTAGGCGGTCAACCCCCGGCTGCTCGTCCTGCTCGACGAGGCGGCCAACACTCCGCTTCCGAACCTGCCGGAGTGGGCGTCGACCGTCACCGGC
>JANMRJ010001185.1:0-3256 GCA_031370985.1 Acidimicrobiales bacterium | reverse complement strand
AGACATGCTGGAAGTTCTTGAGCGTCGCCCGGCTGTTCTCCGCGGACACGCCAGCCGCCTGACTGGCCACCAGTCCGAACGCCACCGCAAGTGTGCCGACGCGCCGAAGCGTGCTCTTCCGGCTGAGACTGAGACGCATCTTTTGTCCTCCTACCATGTCCCCGTTGATGGTCGTCATCGTACGATGGTCCGGGGGTGTGCGCCTCGGATCTCATCGTGTGAGCTCGCCCCAGCCGGCAAACAATGGTGCGTCCTGCCACCACCCGGCTGACCTCAGCCACCGCTGGCGCGAGACGGCGGACCGCCGTCGGGATGAGGAACGCACGGATGGGGAACGGCATTTGACCCCGCTCGGGCCGTGGCATACCCTGTGCGGCAAGGCGATGGTGTCCGCCTGGGCGCCCACACGGAATTGGCGTCTGAACTGCCCGGCACGGGCTGATGGCCCCTGGACTGCGATAGCAGCCCCGGGGCCTGTTGGTCTCCGGTAGCCGGAGGTGTGGGCATGGACAACACGTATGGCATCGCTGCGGCCTGGATGGGTCTGGCTCTACTGGCCAGCCTCATCTCGATCCGTCTTGGCATTTCGGTCGCGCTGATCGAGATCGGCATGGGTGTCATCGGCGGCAACGCCCTGGGTCTGCACAGCACCCCCTGGATCGACTTTCTGGCAGCCTTCGGGTCGGGCCTGCTGACATTTCTGGCCGGGGCAGAGATTGACCCCGAGTCGCTCCGACGGCACCTGAAGGTCTCGCTCACCATCGGGATCGTCTCGTTCGCGCTCCCGTTCGCGGCTGCCTTTGGCTTTGCCTACTGGGTGGCCGGCTGGAATCTCCACGCAGCCGAGATTGCCGGGGTGGCGCTCTCGACCACGTCTGTGGCGGTCGTCTACGCGGTCATGATCGAGTCGCGTCTGGCGGAGCGGGAGCTGGGCAAGACCATCCTGGCCGCCTGTTTCGTGACCGACCTGGGCACGGTGCTCGCGCTGGGCGTGCTGTTCGCCGACTTCGACGTGACACTCCTCGTCTTCATCGTGGTCACTGCGGTGGCGCTCTACTTCCTGCCGCGCTGGACCCGCTGGTTCGTCGTCCACGTCCCGAACCGCGTCTCGGAGCCCGAGATCAAGTTCCTGTTCTTCGTCCTGTTCGCGCTGGGCGCGCTGGCCAGCCAGGCCAGGAGTGAGGCGGTCCTGCCCGCCTACCTCGTCGGGCTGGCCGTCGCCGGGGTGTTCGTGCGCGACCGGGTGCTCGTCCACCGGATGCGCGCGATCGCCTTCAGCCTGCTCACCCCGTTCTACTTCATCAAGGCGGGATTGTTCGTGTCCCTGCCGGCGGTTGTCGCGGGAGCCGGACTGATCGTCGCCTTGCTCGGGGTCAAGGTCGTGGCCAAGGTCGTCGGTGTGTGGCCGACGAGTCGAGCGTTCGGGATGCCGACGCGCGAAGCCAACTACACCACGTTGCTCATGTCGACCGGCCTCACCTTCGGCACCATCTCGGCCCTCTTCGGGCTGACCAACGGGATCATCGACCAGGCCGGCTACACGGTCCTCGTCACGGTCGTCATCCTCTCGGCGGTGGTCCCGACGCTGATCGCCACGACGTTCTTCGAGCCGAGCGTGCCCGATGAGATGGAGCTGGAGGAGATCGAGGCGGCCGGGCAAATCGACGCGGGCCGCATCCCGGCCCACAGGATCTGAGGGAGGTCTGAGCGATGGAGCACTACAGCCGCGGACTGCGGGTCCAGGTCTTCTTCGGCGAGACCGACCAGGCCGGCCACACGCCGCGCTACCAGGCGATCCTCGAGTACCTGCGCCGGGAGGGCGCCGCAGGCGCGACGGTCGAGCGTGGCGTCGCGGGCTTCGGCGCCCGCAGCAAGATCCACACCGCGGCGATCCTCCGACTCTCGCTGGACCTGCCGATGGTCCTGACCTGGATCGACGCTCCCGGCCGGGTGGAGCGACTCCTGCCGGGGTTGAAGGAGCTGGCCGGGTCGGGCATTGTCACGGTCGAAGAGGTCGGCATCGCGGCGTACGGCGGGCGCCGTCTCGAGCAGCTCCGCTTCGATCTCGAGGTTCGAGACGTGATGACGACGCCCGCCGTCTCGATCCATGAAGACGCGACGGTCCGCGACGCGGTGACGCAACTCCTTGGGCGGGAATTCCGGGCGCTGCCCGTCGTCGGGGCGGCCGACCTGCTCGTCGGGGTCGTGAGCAGTGGCGATCTCGTCGCGCGCGGAGGTCTGCGCGCTCGGCTGGACCTGCTCGCCGCCATGTCCGAGGCGGCTCGCCGGGATGTGCTCGAAGCGCTCGATGCCGACCGCCGCGTGGCGGACGTGATGACCCGCGACCCGGTCAGCGTCCGGGTGACCGACAGCGTGGCGACCGCCACCCATCGGATGGCGGAACGGCGGATCAAGCGGCTGTCGGTGGTGGACGACGGGCGGCTCGTGGGCATTCTGTCGCGGGCGGACGTCCTTCGGGCGGTCGGCGAGACGTTCCCGCGTGACTCGGCCGAAGCGCCGGATCATCCGGGGGCGCTGACGGTCGCCGAGATCATGCGTCGCGATACGCCGACCGTACGCGCCGATGCGGACCTCGCGGACCTCCTCGTCGCGGTCGTCTCGACCCGGCTCAACCGGGCGATCGTGGTGGACGACGAGCGGCACGTCCTGGGCGTGGTCAACGACGCCGACGTCATCCGCAGTGTCGACCCGTCGGCCGACGCCGGGGTGCTCGGGACGCTCATGCGCACCGCCGGGCGGCCGCCGGCGGGCCGCCTGACCGCGCGCGAGCTGCTGGCCCGTCCGCCGTTGACGATCGGGCCGGACGCGACGATCGCCGAGGCGGCACGGTTGACGATCGAGACTCGGCGCAAGGTGCTGTGCGTCGTCGACGACGAGGGTCGGCTGCTCGGCATGGTCGATCGAGCGGATCTGCTCCGAGCGGCCGGGGACGCCCTGCGCGAGCTTGGTGTGGGAGCCGCCTCCGATGGCGATGACGATGACGACTGAGCCCGGCGTGGCTGACGGGCAACGGTTCTGGACCCGGCTGCGCGACGCGGTCGCTGTCGCGGTTGTCGGCGGGGAAGACGCCCTGCGCCTGCTCGCCATCGCGCTGCTTGCGGACGGCCATGCCCTCATCGAGGACGTACCGGGAACGGGCAAGACGACCCTCGCCCGGGCGTTCGCGCGCGCCCTCGGCCTGTCGTTCGGACGGGTCCAGGGTACGCCGGACCTGCTGCCCGGCGACGTCACCGGG
>JANMRJ010001154.1:0-7807 GCA_031370985.1 Acidimicrobiales bacterium | reverse complement strand
CAGCCCGGCGGCTCCGGAGCCAGGACGCAGCCCGGCGGCTCCGGAGCCAAGACGCCGCGGGTCGAGCTGCGCCCGGCCCTCGGGACGGGCCGGCCGGCAGAGGCCGCCGACATCGCTCGGGCCGTCGCCCTTTCCCGCGATGTCTCGCTGGCCCTCGCCTGCGCTTTGGGTGCACCCAGGGTCGTGAAATGGGCGCTTTCGGCCCGAATCACGACCAGGAATGCACCGAGATGATCCCGCCCGGCGCGCATGGAGGCGACGGTGCCCGCCTCGCGGCGGCGCTGGGTGTCGACCCGGCCGCGGTGCTCGACCTCTCGGCCAGCTTGAACCCGGTGGCGCCCGACCCCGGCGAGGTGGTCGGCAAGCACCTCGACGCGCTCCGGCGCTATCCCGACCCGGCGCGGGCGACGACGGCGCTGGCCGCGACGATGGATGTCGACCCCGACCGTCTGCTGCTCACCAACGGCGGCGCCGAGGCCATCGCCCTGGTGGCCGCCGAGCACGGTGGTCGGGTCGAGGAGCCCGACTTCGGCCTGTACCCTCGGGGCCGCGGCCCGCTGTGGCGGTCGAACCCGCACAACCCGACCGGCCGGCTGGCGGCCAAAGACGAAGGGGCCGGCGTGTGGGACGAGGCGTTCTACCCGCTGGCCACCGGTCGGTGGACGAGGGGCGACGCCCTGGTCGTTGGTTCGCTGACCAAGCTGCTGGCCTGCCCCGGCCTCCGTGCGGGCTACGTGCTGGCGCCGGACATCGGCCGGTTGCGCCAGCCGGCGTGGTCGGTGAACGGGCTGGTGTGCGCCGCCCTGCCCAACCTCCTGGAGAGCGTCGACCTCCCAGGGTGGGCGGCAGCGGTTGCCGGCCTGCGCCGCCGGCTGGTGGGAGTCCTGCGCGCCGCCGGCCTCGAACCCGAGCCGTCCGATGCCAACTTCGTGCTGGTGCGGGCGCCGGGGTTGCGCGACCAGCTGGCGCCGCACGGCATCCTCGTGCGGGACTGCGCCAGCTTCGGCCTGCCCGGCCACGTCCGCATCGCCGTGCCGGACAGCGCCGGCCTCGACCGGCTCGAGGAGACCCTGCTGGTTGAGGAGGCCCCGTGCGCGGCGCGCTGATGGTGTGCGGGACGGCCAGCGACGTGGGCAAGAGCTCGGTCGTGACCGGTCTGTGCCGGGTGCTGCACCGCCGGGGCGTCAGCGTGGCGCCGTTCAAGGCCCAGAACATGGCCAACAACGCGTACGTCACGCCCGCTGGCCACGAGATCGGCCGGGCCCAGGGCGTGCAGGCGCTGGCCGCTGGCGCCGTCCCCGAGGTGGCCATGAACCCGATCCTCCTAAAGCCCACGGGAGAGCGGACCAGCCAGGTGGTGGTGATGGGCCGCCCCGCCGGCCATCTCGATGCCGCCGGCTACCAGGCCGAGAAGCCGGCGCTGTTCGCCATCGTGCTCGACGCCCTCGCTGACCTGCGCAGCCGGTTCGATGTCGTGATCCTCGAAGGCGCCGGCAGCCCGGCCGAGATCAACCTGCTGCACTCCGACATCGTCAACCTTCGGCTGGCGGCGGCTGCCGGCGTCTCCGCGGTGGTCGTGGGCGACATCGACCGGGGCGGGGTGTTCGCCGCCTTCTACGGCACCGTCGCCCTGCTGCCCGACGACCTCCGCCCGCTGGTCCGGGGGTTCATCGTGAACAAGCTTCGGGGCGACCCGGCGCTGCTGGCCGAGGGGCCGGCGGAGCTGGAGCGCCGCTGCGGCGTGCCCATGCTCGGCGTCCTGCCCTACCTGCACGGCGTCACCCTCGACGCCGAGGACTCCCTCTCCCTGCCGGCGGCCACCCCGGCCCAAGGAGGCACGGCCGCCCCGGCCCAAGGAGGAACGGCCGCTCCCGGTGCCGGCGTGCGACTCGACATCGCCGTGGTCCGCTTCCCCCGGATCGCCAACTTCACCGACCTCGACCCGCTGGCGATGGAGTCGGGCGTGGGTGTGCGCTTCGTCGATGGGCCGGCGGCGCTCGGCCGGCCCGACCTCGTGGTGCTGCCCGGCACCAAGGCCACCGTCGCCGATCTGGAGTGGCTACGGGGCCGGGGCCTCGACCGGGCGATCGAAGCGAGTGGTGCCCGGGTGCTCGGCATTTGCGGCGGCTACCAGATGATGGGGCGGACGATCGTCGATGCCATCGAGTCGGGAAGGGGCGAGGTCGCCGGCCTGGGTTGGCTCGACGCCACGACCGTCTTTGCGCCGTCCAAGGTCACCCGCCAGCGCCGGGGCCACGCCCTGTTTGCCGCTCAAGGGGCCGCTCGGGCCCAGGATCAACGGGTCACCGGGTACCAGATCCACCACGGACGGGTCACGGGCGCCGACCCGTGGATACTCCTCGACGACGCCTACGGCGCCGGCCCCGAAGGCTCCCGACAGGGCCGGTTCTCGGGGACGACCCTGCACGGGCTGTTCGAGGAGGACGGCTTCCGTACCGCGTTCCTCGGCATCGAGCCGTCGGGCGTGTCGTTCGCTGCGGCCCGGGAAGCTCAGATCGACCGCCTCGCCGACATGCTCGAAACCCATCTCGACCTCGCTGCCGTCGAAACCCTGCTGACCTCCGCGGCAGGCCCCCGGACATGAATAGGGAAGCCAATTGATCCTCGTCCTCACCAACGCCGACACCGAGATCCTCGCCCTGCGGTCGGTGGTGGAAGGCCTGCCCGACGGCTTCCCGCCGGTGCGGGCGGCGCGGCCGGACCAGGTGCCGGCGCTCGACGGCGTCACGATGGTGCTCGTCCGCCTGCTGGGTGGTCGGCGGGCGTGGGAGGAGCAGTTCGACGAGCTGCGCCGGCGCTGCATCGCCGCTGGCGTCGGGCTCCTCGCCTTCGGGGGGGAGTCCACGCCCGACGCCGAGCTGACCGCCCTGTCGACCGCGGCACCGGCCACCGTCGCCCGGGCCTTCGAGTACCTGGCCGCCGGCGGGCTGGCGAACGTCGAGCAGCTCCTGCGCCTCGTGGCCGGCTATCCCCACTTGCCGCCGGTGGAGGTGCCGGCGTTCGGCGTCCTCGGCGACCGCCCGCAGGACCCGGCGCGACCCACGGTCGGTGTCGTCTTCTACCGGGCCCACGTGCTGGCCGGGAACACCGGTTTCATCCAGGACCTGTGCCGGGCGATCGAGGGCAAGGGCGCCAACGCCCTGCCCGTGTGGTGCTACTCACTGAGGGCTGACGCCGGCGTGTTCGACCTCCTGCGTGGCATAGATGTCCTGGTCACCACCGTTCTCGCCATGGGCGTGAGTGACGGCGACGACTGGGACGCCTCGGCCCTGGCCGCCCTCGATGTCCCCGTCCTCCAGGCCGTGGCCGCCACCCAGCCGGCGTCGGCATGGACCGAGAGCGCCGCCGGCCTGACCCCGATCGACGTGGCCATGAGCGTGGCCATCCCCGAGTTCGACGGGCGGATCATCGGCGTGCCGTTCTCGTTCAAGGAGGTGGTCGACGACGGCGACGAGCTCGGTGCGCCGGTGACGGCCTACCGCACGGTGCCCGATCGTGTGGCGAGGATCGCCGGCCTTGCCGTCCGGCTCGCCACCCTCCGCCATGTGCCCAACGACGACAAGCGCCTGGCCGTCGTGCTGTCCGCCTACCCGACCAAGAAGAGCCGCATCGGCAACGCTGTCGGCCTTGACACGCCGGCATCGGTCGTCGACCTGCTGCACCAGCTGCGCGACGCCGGCTACCGGGTCGACCGTATCCCCGCCGATGGCGATGCTCTCATGGCCGAGCTGGCCGATGGCCAAGTGTGCGGCCGCTGGCCCGTCGAGCGCTACGCCGAGGCCTTCGCCCGGTTCCCGGAGGGGTTCCGGGCCGGCGTCGAGGCGACCACGGGCCCGGCCGGCAACGACTTCGAGTTCGCCGGCATCGACCTGGGCGGCGTCCTCGTCGCCATCCAGCCCGCCCGCGGTTTCGGCGACAACCCGATCGCCGTCTACCACTCGCCCGACCTGGCCCCGACCCACCACTACCTCGCCTTCTACCGCTGGCTGGAGGAGGCGTGGGGCGCTCACGCCGTCGTCCATGTGGGCAAGCACGGCACCCTCGAATGGCTGCCCGGCAAGGGCGTGGGGCTGTCGTCGTCCTGCGGCCCTGACGCCGCCCTCGGCGACCTGCCCCTCATCTACCCCTTTGTGGTGAACGACCCCGGCGAGGGCACCCAGGCCAAACGCCGGGCCCACGCGGTGATCATCGACCACCTCCTCCCGCCCATGACCCGGGCTGACTCCTACGACGATGTCGCCCGCCTCGAAGCCCTCCTCGACGAACATGCATCCATCGCCGCCCTCGACCCGGCCAAGCTGCCGGCCATCCGGGTCCAGGTTTGGGAGCTGCTTGTCCAGGCCGAGCTGCACCGCGACCTGGGGGTCACCGACCAGCCCGACGGCGACGAGTTCGACGACCTCGTCCTCCACGTCGATGGCTACCTGTGCGAGCTCAAGGACGCCCAAATCCGTGGCGGCCTCCACATCCTCGGCCGCCCGCCCGAGGGCGAGGCCGAGCTCGATCTCGTGCTGGCCATCACCCGCCTCCCCCAGGGCGCCGGTCTCAGTGGCCCGAACGGGGCCAACACCGTGCCGGCGCTGCGTCGGCCCGCCGAGGGCCTCCACGATGTCGATGAGGCCGAGGCCGAGGCCCGCACCACCCTGGCCGGCATCCAGTCCGACGGGTGGACCTACGCCGGCGACCACCCCACCCTGCGGTGGGTGTGCGACCGCCTGGTGCCGGCGCTGGGCCGCACGACCGAGGAGTTCACCAACCTGCTCGGCGCCCTCGACGGCCGCCACGTGCCCGCCGGCCCCAGCGGGGCGCCAACCCGGGGCATGGCCCACGTCCTGCCCACCGGCCGCAACTTCTTCTCTGTCGACCCCAAGGCCATCCCGAGCCGGCTGGCGTGGAATGTCGGCCGCCGGCTCGCCGACCGGTTGATCGAGCGCCACATTGCCGAGGAGGGTCGCCCGCCGGCCACGGTCGGCCTGGTGGTGTGGGGCACGGCGTGCATGCGGACCGGCGGCGACGACGTGGCTGAGGCCCTGGCCCTCCTGGGCGTCCGCCCGGTGTGGGCCGAGGAGTCGGGCCGGGTGACCGGCGTCGAGCTGATCCCCGACGCCGAGCTGGGCCGGTCGCGGGTCGATGTCACTCTGCGTATCTCCGGCTTCTTCCGAGACGCCTTCCCCCACGTCATCGCCCTCCTCGACGACGCCGTCCGCCTGGCCGGCTTCGACGACGACCCCCGCATCTTCGGCTCCAAGCCCGGCGCCTACGGGTCGGGGATTCTGGCCCTGCTGGAGTCCCGAGAGTGGGACGACGACGCCGACCTGGCCGCCGTCTACACGACCTGGGGCGGGTACTCCTACGGCCGGGCGGCGATGGGGGCGCCGGCGGCGGAGGCCATGGAGCGCCGGTTCTCGCTCATCGAGGTGGCGGTCAAGAACCAGGACAACCGCGAGCATGACATCTTCGACTCCGACGACTACCTCCAGGACCACGGCGGCATGATCGCCACCATCCGGTCGTTGCGGGGCGGCGAGGAGCCCAAGGCGTGGTTCGGCGACTCGGCCGACCCGGCCAACCCCAAGGTGCGGTCGCTGGCCGAGGAGGCGGCCCGGGTCGTGCGCACCCGGGTGCTCAACCCCAAGTGGATCGGCGCCATGTGCCGCCACGGGTACAAGGGGGCCTTCGAGATGGCCGCCACCGTCGACTATCTCTTCGGCTACGACGCCACCGCCCACGTGGTCGAGGACTGGATGTACGAGCGGGTCACCGACGCCTATGTGGCCGACCCCGCGGTTCGCAAGCTGTTCGAGCAGTCCAACCCGTGGGCCTTGCGGTCGATCGCCGAACGCCTGCTGGAGGCAAAAGACCGGGGCCTCTGGGACGCCTCGGCGGAGGCGCTCGCCACCCTGCGCTCGGCGCTCCTCGAGGCCGAGGGCTGGGAGGAGGGCCGGTGACCTCCACATTTCAAGGCCGCCAGTTCCCGTTTGGGGCGGTCGTGGGACAGGACGAGGCCAAGCTGGCCCTGCTGCTGGCCGCGGCCGAGCCGGCGATCGGCGGGGTCCTGCTGCGGGGGCAGAAGGGGTCGGCCAAGACGACACTGGCGCGCGGCCTCGCTCGCCTGCTGGGTGACGCCCCGTTCGTCGAGCTGCCGATTGGCTCGACCGAGGACCGCGTGGTCGGGTCGATCGACTTGGCGGCGGCACTGACCGGCGGCGAGGTGCGGTTCTCGCCCGGCCTGCTGGCCGCAGCGCATGGTGGCGTGCTGTACGTCGACGAGGTCAACCTGCTGCCCGACCACCTGGTCGATGTGCTGCTCGACGTGGCCGCGACGGGGGTCAACCGGGTGGAGCGGGAGGGCATCTCCCACGTCCATCCGAGTCGCTTCGTGCTGGTGGGGTCGATGAACCCCGAGGAGGGCGACCTGCGGCCCCAGTTCCTCGACCGGTTCGGGCTGGCCGCAGACGTGAGCGCGCCGGTCGACCCGGTGGAGCGGGCCGAGGCCGTTCGCCGGCGCATGGCGTTCGATCTCGACCCGGTGGCGTTCGTCCTCATCTGGCCCGACGAGCCGCGGCCCGCCCACGGCCCGGTCGCCCTGCCCGACGAGCTGGTGCTCACCGTCAGTGCACTGTGCGCGTCGGTCGGGGCTGAGGGCCTGCGGGCCGACCTGGTCATTTGCCGGGCCGCGGCCGCGCTCGCCGGCATGGAGGGGCGCGACGAGGCCACCGTCGACGACGTCCGCCGGGTGGCGCCCTTGGCCCTGGCCCACCGCCGGCGTCGGCACCCCTTCGACGACCCGGGCATGGAGCAGCAGGAGATCGACGACGCCCTCGCCGATGCCCTCGACCCCGCGGCGGGCGAGGGCCAAGACCGGGTGGCAGACCCCGGCGCCGCGCCCGGCCGGGTCCAGCGACTCGAAGCGCCGCGCACCACGGGCACCGGCGGCGGCCGGCGTTCGGTGGTCGAAGGTGAGAGGGGTCGCCAGGTCGGTGACCGGGTGCCGGCGGGGCCGCTCGGCTCGGTCGCCGTCGGCCCGACCATCCGGGCCGCGGCGGCTCGCCGGGCCGGCGTGATCGGCGAGGGGGGCGATGACGGCCCACTGGTCGCCCCCCCCAACCGTGCCCCTTTGGTCGCCGCCGGCGACATCCGCGAGGCGGTGCGGGAGGAGCGGGCCGGCAACCTGGTGATCCTCGCCGTGGACGCGTCGGGTTCGATGGGCGCCGAGACCCGCATGGAGGCGGCCAAGGGGGCGGTCATGGGCCTACTCCTCGACGCCTACCAGCGCCGCGACCGGGTGGCCCTCGTGACGTTCCGTGGCGACGGGGCCGACATCGTCCTGCGCCCCACGGGCAGTGTGGAAGTGGCCCGGGCCCGGCTGACCGAGCTGCCCACCGGCGGGCGCACGCCGCTCGCCGCCGGCATCTCCGCCGCCCTCGGCCTGGCCCAGCACCCGGCCGACCGCCCGCTGCTGGTGCTCGTCTCCGACGGCCGGGCCACCGCCGGCCCCGAGGGTGTCGACCCGCTGGTGGCGGCCAAGGAAGCGGCCGCGGAGGTCCGCCGGCGGGGCGTGCAGGCGGTGGTGGTCGACGCCGAGGACGGCCACACCCGGCTCGGCCTGGCCGCCGAGCTGGCCGAGGCGATGGGCGCCCGCTACCTGACGCTGGCCCAGCTCGACGCGGCTGCCGTTCGCCGGCTCACCGGCGGCTGAAAGGCGTCCGCCGGCTCACCGGCGGCTGAAAGGCGGCGTTCGCCGGCTCACCGGCGGCTGAAAGGCGGCGTTCGCCGGCTCACCGGC
>JANMRJ010001144.1:0-10695 GCA_031370985.1 Acidimicrobiales bacterium | reverse complement strand
TGAACGTGGAAGGTGGGCGATAAGCTTGTTGTGGTGCGCGTCTGGCCCGCCCGCACAGTAAAGGTGCGTCGGCAGGCGCCGGCCTGCCGACGCCAACAAGCCAGGGGAATGAAACTCAGGCGGACCGGTTGACCGCATCATTGTCACCGCCGTTGAAGAGGATCGGCGGCATGGAATTTGCCGTACGCAGCCCAAGGTCGGGGCTGGTTACCCCGGCCTCTGCCTTCCACGACGTTTTTCGGCCCGGCGCCAACGACTGGGCGGTCATCGCCGGCGCGTTCGCTGCGTCGAGTGTCGACCACGACACTCGAGTGGAGCGGATGAGAACCGCGATTCGGGGGTCAGCGGCCCGCGGCTTCCGTCCCTCGCTGGTGCTCCGCGCGCTCGGCGACGGCGGACACCACAACGACCCTGACCAGGCGGAAGATTTGGTGAGCTCGATCATGGTCGCTCGCCTCGAGCTGGATCGCTGCGGCGCGTGGGTAACGCTAGCGAACGCTGGTGATGTCAGGCCATTCGTCATCCGCCAGGCGGGTTGGATCGACGTTCGCGGGAACGTCGCTGACCCCCCTGGTCCGGCGCAACTGATCGCTCCCGCCGACGACCGAGTCGGGCTCGGGCCGGGCGACGCCCTCGTCGTGGCCAGCGAGGAGATCCTCGGCGCGCAAGGCTCCGGTGGGGATCGGTACAGCGAGGAAGCGCTGCCCGAGATGCTTCTCGCCTCGATCGACCGCCCCGCCGCCGAAGTCGCGGCGCGGGCGCTGGCGGGGGCTCTGGACTTCAGCGGTGATCGTGCGCCGGATGACGGCCTCGTCATCGTCGTACGCGTCCCGTGCATCGAGCGGGGCCGTGCGCTGGAGCGGGTCGCCAATGCGACCGGTATCCCGATCGAGGAACTCGATCTGCCAGGAGATCCGGGCGACATTGGCCTGAACGTATTGGACACGCCGCCGAACCCGCCGTGCGAGGCCCGCATCAACCTTCGCCCGGAGCCACTCAGCGTCCCTGCACTACGACGGCTGCTTCGGCGGCTTCTGCAGAGCTGGCGAATCTCCGCCGAAGGCGACCTGGAGCTGCTGGCGACCGAGGTGGCGACCAACGCCTTTGCCGAAGCGTCCTCGCCCGTCACTGTCATCGTGCGGTACGACGGTGCGGCGATCCGGGTGGAGATCGGCGACGGCGCCCGGGAGCGGCCGAAGCGGACCTTGCCCGGTTACGACGAACTCACCGGATCGGGCCTGCTCCTCGTCGAGGCCCTGTCGACCGACTGGGGAGTGATGCGGACCCGCGCCGGCAAGCGCATCTGGTTCGAAGTGCCCGCGGTGCGGAACGGCGATACCTGACCCACCGGCTGGCCGGGCCGGGGTGATCTCGATGTCTCCGGCGGCTCAGCCTCCTCCAGGGGGATCCGCCACTCCAGCGCCGTCCCGCCGTTTCGCAGCATCGACAGCGTCATGCTGCCGCGCAGCTCCTCGGCTCGCGCCTTCAGGTTCAACAACCCGCTCTTCCGCACGCTGCGCTCGTCGAAACCGACTCCGTCGTCGAGAACTGACAGCGTGACCTCGGAGTCGACGGTCAACGTGACCTCGACGGAGCGGGCGCAGGCGTGGCGGGCGACATTCGACAACGCCTCCCGCAACACAGCCACGAGGTGCGCCTCCTTCTGCGCATCCAGGGCGGAGTCGACCGGCCCTTCGAAGCTGGTATGAACCACGAAGTCATGCGGCTCTTGGAGCTGCTCGGCGACCTCAAGGAGGGAGCGCCGGAGGCTTCCTCGCCCGAGAGTGCTCGAGCGCAGAGCGAACACGGTGGACCTGATGTCACGGATGACCCGGTCGAGGGTATCGATGGACTGCTGCACGCGCTCGGCGATGTTGGGTTCCACGATCCGCTGGGCCGTGGCCTGCAACGACATTCCCGTGGCGAACAGCTGCTGGATCACCGTGTCGTGGAGATCACGGGCGATCCGCTCCTGGTCGTCGAGGAGGGTCAGGCGCTCCAGCTCCGTCCGCGCCCGTCCGTACTCCAACGCGATGCTGATTTCCGTCGCGAACGACTCAAGCAACCAGAAGTCGACCTGCGAGAATGGTCCCTTCCCCGACGATCGGCCGACGGCCAGTGCCCCGGTGGTGCGTCCCTGAAGGGCAAGCGGCACGACCATGGCCGTTTCGATCCCGGGCTCAGCCAGGATTGGCTCGCTGGTTCGGGCGTCGGAGCGGGCATCGGTGAGGATCACGGGCTCCCCGGACGACACCACCTCACCCGAGACGCTGCCGTCGATGTCGACGACGGCGCCGAGAAGCTCCTCGGCCCGGCGCCCGCTGGACGCGTTCACGACCAGAGTCAACGGCGAGTCGCGGAGGCAGAGACTGGCGACATCGGCGTCGATGAGCTCTCTCGCTCCACGGGCGACCAGATCGAGAACCTTGGAGAAGGAGACGCCGGCCAAGAGTGCAGTGGTGATCTCGCTGTGTAGCGCCATCCAGAGTTCCCGCTGGCGCGCCTCCTCGGACAGTTGTGCGTTGTCGATGATCGTGGCGGCCAGGAACGCGAATGAGCGGATCAGCTGCTCTTCGTCATCGGTGAAAGGCCCACCGCCCAACCGCTCCGTGAGGTACATGGTGCCGGTGAAGCCGCGGCGCGACTGGAAAGGCACGGCGAGGAACGGTGTCGTCGGCGGACGAGCCGGCATGTCACCGAACAGGCCCGGGATCCGATCGACGGAGGCCCGGCCCGAGCTGGGGCCGAAGCCCACCTCGATCAGTTCTTTGGGACCCCGCACGCTCGCGATGACCATCGCACCCGCGCTGGCCTCGACCAACATGCACGCCGTCTCGACCACCCGACGAAGAAGCTCCTTGGGCTGTACCTCAGCAAGGAGCGCCTGCGTCGAATCGAGCAGCGCCGTCAGATCACTGTGTCTCGCCTTTTTGCCGTCAGGTCGTGGCACCCCAGCCACCCTTCCCGTATTTTCGTGACCTTGTGTCGAAGGAACGTATCAGTCGCGCGAGAGAATCACCATTGGTTTCACCTATGTTCACATTACTGCTGACCCCACCTGCCCGTCCGGCGACGATTCGATGAAGCATCAAAATCGATCTACTCAATATGATGCTGTTCGATGTCGATGTATTCTACAGAATGCTGTCCAGGCGACGACGGGCGCTGCGGCCTCGCGCTGGGCGTCGACTCAACTCAGTCGATGCCGTGCTCCAGCGCGTACCGGATGAGCTCCTGGCGGCGGTTCAAGTGGAGCTTGCCGAGGATGTTCCTCACGTGGTTCTCCACCGTCTTCTCGGCGATGAACAGCCGGGCGCCGATCTCCTTGTAGGAATGGCCCCGGGCGACGAGCTGGAGCACCTCCCGCTCGCGCTCGGACAAAGGCGACACGCCGGTCGACGACTTGGACATCTTTCGGAACTCGCCCAGCACGAGTGCGGCCAGCGCCGGCGAGAAGACCGGCTCCCCGTGCGCCGCCTTCCAGAGCGCGGCCCGCAGCTCAGGGCCGGGCGTCGACTTGATCAGGTAGCCGACGGCGCCTGCCGCCACCGCGTCGAGAAGGTCGCGCTCCTGCTCGGAGACGGTGAGGATCACGATGCGGGTCTCTTCACCACAGGTGCGGGCCACCTTGATCCCGCCGCCGTTGGGCATCTGGAGGTCGCAGACAGCCACGTCGGGCTTGTGCTCCCGGATGGCGGCGATGGCCTGCTCGGCGTCGCCGGCCTCGGCCACCACCCAGAAGCCGTCGCCCAGGTCGGACCGGACGCCGTCGCGCCAAATGGGGTGGTCGTCGGCCAATACCACCCTTATGAGGGGAGCCACAGTAGGACCTCCGTTCCGTCGCCGGGGGCGCTGACGACTTCCACCCGTCCGCCCACCTCCGACACTCTGCCCCGGATGGACCGGGACAGGCCGATCCCCTCCGCCGTCGAGGACGGGTCGAAGCCGGCGCCGTCGTCCTTCACCGAGCAGAACACGCCACCATCGTCGCCCGGCTCGACGTAGACCTGCACCTTTGCCGCATGACCGTGCTTGCCAGCGTTGACCATGGCCTCACCGGCCGCGCCGGTCAAGGCCGCCACCGCAGCGGGGTCGAGCGGTGGCAGGTCATCGGCCACCAGCACCTGGGCCCGTCCGCCGAAGGCGTCCTCGAAGCGGGCGGCCGCGGCCCGCAGGGCGGTCCCCACGTCGAGCACAACGCCGGCCGGCGCCCCCGCGCCGAACAGCCAGTCCCGCAGCTCCCGCTCCTGCTCGCGGGCCAGGCGGGCCAGGGCCGGGTCGGTGGCCCGCCGTTCGACGACGGCCAGGGTCTGCAGCACGCCGTCGTGGAGCGTGCGGGCCACCTCCTCCCGGGCCCGGGCCGCCGATATCTCGGACTCGGCCCGGCGCAGCAGGCGGGCCAGGTAGCCGGCAGCCGCACCGCCCAGGGCGTAGAAGACGGTGGTGTTGACGACGGAGAGCACTCGACCGCCGGTGTTGATCGACGCCCCGTTGACCAGCACCGCCCCGATCCGGGCCCCGCCAATGAGTACGCCGGCGCCGGCCGCGGCCATCGGCCCCAGTGCGATGCCGGCGCCGAGTATCCCGGTCAACGGCCACACCGAGCCGAGCGACTGAGACGTGGAGAACGCGTGCCCGCGGCCATAGGCGACGCCATCGCACAGGACGAGCAGCGCCCCGACCGCCAGTTCAGCCGCGACCGGCCCCGGCCGGCAGAGCGCGTCCGGGCGGGTACGCAGCAGGACGGTGTCGGCGACGGTGACGGCCAAGGCCATCCCGGCCAGCCCTACGGCCAGCCACGGGCGCACGAGCTGGTCCCGGGAAACCAGTAGGACCGTCGCCATCCACAGCCATGCACCCCAACGGAACGCAGCCAGGCCCTGGAGGGCGGATCGCTCCATGGGTCCCAGGGTAGGTTCACGGAACCCTCACATCCACGGTCGATACTGGCGGGATGCCGGGAAACGCCCGCCGCAGCCGTCTCGTCGCCCTCGGCTTGAGCCTCGGTGGGTTGGCCGGGATCGTGGCCGGCATGGTCGCCGCCGAGCGGCCCATCCCCCAGCCAGTGGCACCCACGCCGGCCGGCGTCGGCTTCGACCCGGGCGGCATCGGCAAGGGCCTGGCCGCCGACCTGGTGGTGGCGGAGCTGCTGGCGGCCGGCGCCGAGGGCGCGTGCGTACATATCGGCGGCGACCTGCGCGTCGAAGGGTGTGGCCCGTGGAGGGTCGACGTGGCCGATCCGTTCGACAGCCGCCGGCCGGCCGTCGCCGCTCTGGCGCTGAGCGCCGGCGGGTTGGCCACCTCGAGTCGCCTGCGCCGGACATGGTGGCGGGGCGGCGCCCGGCGCCACCACATCATCGACCCCGTGACCGGCCGGCCGGCGGACACCGATGTCGTGGCCGTGACGGTGATCACCGGCGAGGCATGGCGGGCCGAGGTGCTGGCCACCTCCGCCCTGCTCGCCGGCGTGGCCGGCGCCCTGCGGGTACTTGAAGACGCTGGCGCCACCGGCCTGGTGGTCGGCGCCGGCGGGACCATTCACCCGGCGCCGGGCCTGGAGGCGTTCCGGGCATGACAGGCCCGGAAGGCACTTCGGCCTGGCCGACCTGCTCGTGCCCCTGGCGTCGGACTGGCACCCCTGGGAGGTGGCGTGGGGGGTCGTCGCCATCTACCTGCTCGTGGCGGTAGAGGTGACATCGCTACTGCGCCACCGGCTGCCGCACCGCCTCTGGAAGGCGGTCCACGGCCTGAGCTTCGTGCTGTTCGTGGTGGCCACCGTGCACGTCCTGCTGGCCGGCACCGATGTCAACGACCGGTGGGCGCTGTGGCCGGTGATCGGTGTGACGATGGCGGTGACGTTCCTGTCGGTCGCCCGTCTTGCCGCCGGCCCGAGGCCGGCGCCGGTCCGTCAGGCCCCACCTGCAAGCCCGTCACCGGCCGCCTGACGTCGCCGAGCATCCAGTCGCGCTCCCGCCGCCGCTATGCCGGCGGCCAGCGCCAGGACAGCGACGAACACGACGGCCGCGCCTGAGGACGATGCGGCGCGGTCGCCCGCCACGGCGTAGATGACCGCTTCGGGGACGGCACCCACGGTGGCGGCGGCCACGACCGCCGGCGCCGAGAGCCCCATGGCCCCCGCGGCGACCACCGTGCTCTCGGCCAGCACGGGGACGGGTCGGGTGAGCACGACTGCGGCGAGCCCCCACCGGTCGACGAGTGCCGCTCCCCTGCCTTGTCCGGTGGTCGAGCGCGGGCCGACGAGGCGGCCGGCGCCACGGCCGAGGGCGACGCCGGCCACCGCGTTCCCCGTGCGACCGAGCAGGGAGAGCGCCGCGCCCGGGACGACGCCGAAGAGGGCCCCGTGAGCGACCATCACGATGCTGGACGGCACGGGGAGCACGATGTCGGCGACCAGCAGCCCAACGCCGAGGCCGGCGGTGAGCCCACGACCAGGCATCTGGCTCCCCGGGTCGACGAACAACTTCACGTGGAAGGCCTCGGCCAGCGCGAAGCCGAGGATGGCCAACACCGCCACCGTGAGCCCGATGAAGAATGCCCTCCGCCCGCTGACCGCCGTCACGCCCAAGTACCCCGCTCCGCGTACCGAACCAACACGAACACGTGGAGTCTCGCACCCCCTGACACCACCGACGGAGCTGGAGGCCCGGTCGCGCTGGTGGTCGCGCCGCGGACCGACGAGAGTGGGCGATTCGCGCTGACAGGCAGGACCGAGTTGCCCACTCTCAATGCGTAAAGGATCGGCGCCGGGTTAGGACAACGGTCATCCGGCCCTCAGTTCAGGTGGGCACGGAAGGCGGACGCCTCCGCCTGCAGCGCTTCGGCCTGGCCCGGGTGGGCGCCGGCCAGCGCCTCCAGTTCCGCCGCCGCCTCGAGGTAGCGGCCGGTGGCGGCGAGCGTCCGGGCCCAGTCGCGGGCCTCGCCGCGGCCGGCCTCGGGTAGCGCCCGGCGCAGCTCGAACACCCAGGTGAGGGCGGCCACGTCGCCCCGGCCGGCGTAGACGGCCTTCAGGTTGTTGAGCATCCGCCCGAGGATGGCGCGAGGGCCGACCGGGTCAAGGTAGGAGCCGCGGAACGCGGCTCGGGGGCCATTCACCGCCCGGAAGCGCTCGACGCACTCCGCCCGGTCGAGCACTCGCCCGCCGTCGAAGGGGTCGACGTACACGTCGGGGCCGTGACGGAGGAGAAAGTGGCCGGGCATCCCGATGCCCTGGAAGCGCAGGCCAATCCGCCGGCCGACCTCCATGCCCAGTACCGACAGGGTGATCGGCAGGCCTCGCCGGCGGCGGACCACCTCGTCGAGGAACGAGTTCACCGGGTCGTAGTAGCGGCTCACGTCGCCCGAATACCCGAGGTTCACAAACAGGTGCCGGCGCCACTCGTCGAGCGTGCCCTCGGGGATGCCGGCGGCCAGCCGGTCGAGGAGCTTCAGCTCGGCACCGATGTCAAGGTCGGGCCTGGCATGGGCCGCGATCAGCAGCGCGGCCTCGTCGAGCACCAGCTCCTCCTCGGGGCCCGCGACCAGCTCTGCGAAACGGATCGTCGGGTCCATGGCCCGTCAAGCTAACGCCTAGCATGCGGTCCATGGTCACTGCCACACCCTCCCCGACGCCCAACCCCAACGCGATGAAGTACGACCTCGATGTCAAGCTGCCCGCCACACTCAACGTGGCCAAGGCCGAGGCCGCCGAGGGCAACCCCTTCGCCGAGGCCCTCTTCGCCGTCGAGGGCGTTCAGTCGCTCTTCGGGGTCAACAGCTTTGTCACCGTCACCCGCAAGGCCGGCGCCGATTGGGACATCATCACCGCCGGCGTGCAGAAGGCGGCGGCGGAGCACCTGTAGTCGGCCGCCACCGGCACGGCGGCGCCAGGCCACAGCGGCTCCCCCCCGCCGCTGTCGGTCAGTAGCTCGTGAATGCCTTTACGAAGACCACCGAGTCTCTGCCCTCGTACACCAGGAGCAGAGCGATGACGCGGGCTTCCGGAATTTGTACCAGCCGGTCGATCCGGGTCGGGTGAGTCGATGCTGAACGCATCGAGTTCCTCGAACGTCACCCGGGTTCCGTGCTCTTGAACACTTCCAGGGCGTGCCGGTATACAAGCCGCCACGTCAATGCCGGTTAACTCTTGTACCCGTTGTCCCGGAGGAACTTCTCAGCCTGATCGTCGGCCTCAGATAGCTGGGCTCGGAAGGCAGGGTCGCCGAGCCGGCGGCGAACATGGTCCCGCATCTCATCGGGCGTGAGCACGAGGGGACCTGGCTCATCGTACATCGGCGCTGCGTTGCTCACGCCGCTCGCTGAGTCGCCATCGGTGGACCTCCTTGTGGTCATGATGGTAGCCGCGGCGGCCGTTCCCAGTACCGCCGGCGTGCAGAAGGCGGCGGCGGAGCACCTGTAGGTCACTCCCCGGGGTCGACGCCCTCCAGTGCGCCCAACTCGAGCAGGCGGGGGATCGCCGCCGTGGGCACGGGTCGGGAGAAGTAGAAGCCCTGCCCGTAGGGGCACCGCAGGCGGCGCAGCTGGAGGAGCTGCTTGCGGCTGTTGATGCCCTCGGCCACCGCCTCCAGGCGGAGCGTGGAGGCCAGTTTCACCACGGCCCGAGCGAGGGCCGACTCGTGCGGGCCCTCGGCCACGCCGTCGATGAAGGACTTGTCGATCTTGAGGATGTCGACCGGGAGCCGGCGCAAGTACCCGAGCGACGAGTAGCCGGTGCCGAAGTCGTCGATGGCGATGCGAACGCCGAGCCGGCGCAGCTCCTCGAGGCGGACGGCGGTGGCGTCGGTGTTGTCCATGAGCACGCTCTCGGTGATTTCCAGCACGAGCTGGCGGGGCGCCAGCCCCGACTCGGCGATGATCTGGGCCACCTCGTCGGACCACCCGGGCTGCGCGAGCTGCTTGGCCGAGACGTTCACGCTGATGCGCAGCTGCTCGCCGGAGGGACCCATGTCGGCCCAGGTGGCCGCTTGGAGGCACGCCTCCTGCAGCACGTAGCGCCCGAGTGGGACGATGAGGCCGGTGTCCTCGGCCGACGGGATGAACTCCAGCGGTGGGAGCAGGCCCCGCATGGGGTGCTGCCAGCGGACCAGCGCCTCGAAGCCGGCGACGGCGCCCGTGTCGAGGTGGACGATCGGCTGGTAGTACAGCCGCAGCTGCCCCTCGGCAATGCCGCGGCGGAGGTCGTGCTCCACCGACAGCCGCTCGGTGGCATCCGCGAGCATGGTCTCGTCGAAGACCTCATAGCGGTCGCGACCGCCGTCCTTGGCCCGGTACATGGCGACATCGGCGTCGCGCAGGAGCAGCTCCGGCGCCGGCCCGGCGACCGCGCCCACGGCCACCCCTGACGCTGGCGGTAAGCGACAGGTCTCTGCCCTGGACCACGAAGGGCTTCTCGAACGCCCCCACCACCCGCGCCGCGATCCTCACCGCGTCCTGATGACCGTCGATGTCCTCGCAGAGGAGGGCGAACTCGTCACCGCCCATGCGGGCGACGGTGTCGCCCGGGCGGAGCAGCTCGCTGAGCCGCTGACCCACCGCCACCAGCAGCCGGTCGCCACCGTCGTGGCCGAGGCTCTCGTTGATGAGCTTGAACCGGTCGATGTCGGCGATGAGCAGGGCCACCGATGCGCCCCGCCGGCCGGCCCGCGCCAGCGCGTGCTCGACCCGGTCGCGCAGGAGGACGCGGTTCGGCAGGCCGGTCAAGCGGTCGTGGAGGGCCTGGCTGGCGAGCTGCCCCTCGAAACGCTTGCGCTCGCTCAGGTCGCGGACGAAGCCGCAGACGCGCCTGCCGCCGTTCAGCTGGCCGCCGTTCAGCTGGCCGTCGTTCAGCCCACTGGTCCACACCGTGACCTGTACGGGGACCTCCGCCCCCGAGCGGTGGAGGGCGACGAGCTCGCGGCGGGGTGCCAGTGGGCCGTCGTCGCCGGCCAGCATGCGACCCAAGTGCTCCAGGAATGCCTCCCGGTGCCGCGAGGGCACGGCGAGGTCGACCAGGGCGCGCCCGAGCGCCTCGGGCCGGGACCAGCCGAAGGTGACCTCGGCTTCGGGGTTCCACTCGACGATCCGGCCGAACTCGTCGACCGCGATGTACGCGTCGTGCGCCACCTCGGCCATCAGCACCGCCTCGTCGCTGGCCGCCACGGCCCGCGCCCGGTCGACCACGCGACCGAGCTGGCCGATCGCGGCCGCGGCCATAGCCACGACATCGGCCGGCGGGCGCTCCGCACGGACCGAGAAGCACTCGATGACGGCCACGACCACGCCGCCCCGACCGTCACTGTCGTCGCGGACCGGGAACGCCAGGACCCCCGCCAGCCCGGCACGGCAGGCCTCGTCGCAGACGACATCGACTTCGGCCAGGTCACCGGTCCACACCGGCTCGCCGAGGGCGACCGACCGTGCCGCCAGCGGGGCGCTGACCCCCGCCTCGTCGCCGACGGCGAGCACCGACCGGTAGCGGTCCCGGTCGCTCACATGCCAGACGCTGGTCGGCTGGACCTGACCCCCGGACACCGAGAGGAGCCACCCGACCGACCACCCGCCAGCGCCGCACACCAGGGCCATGACCTCGCCGGCCGCAGACTCGAACGACACCGCCCGCGCTGCCACCTCGGCTGCCTGCTGGAGCGCTCCGAGCCAGGACGGGGCATCCAGGAGGGGGGGGCCGCCCGCCACGGGGGG
>JANMRJ010001137.1:0-3726 GCA_031370985.1 Acidimicrobiales bacterium | reverse complement strand
GACTCGTCTCGGCCACGCCTCGGCAGCCGAGACATTGGACACCTACTTCCACCTGTTCCCCGACGAGGAGGACAGGACCCCGGCAGGCGCTCGACTGACGCCGCTCTCGGATTGCCGGCCCCGACAGAGCGATCACGGTAGGGACCGCCCTTGCGGGCGGCCCCCCGTGCAGATCCCAGCGTGCGCTCCTAACGCACTGGGCTCCTGCCTTGGATACGAACGTCGAACCGCACTTCGGGGAACGGGTGCATCACACGGGCTGGTGGCAGCCACCGGGTGACGAGACGGCTCATCCTGGTCCAGTTGAGGCGAGTGCGCTGGCTGCGGCGCCGGAGCGCCTTGAACCAGAGCCGCCCCACCTGGGTGCGGAAGGCCGCCACCGCGTCGGTGTTGCCGGGCACGGCGTAGTAGGCGACGTGGCCTCGCACCACGCTCGCCAGCCATTGCCCTTGCACGGGGATGGGCTGGTGCCGGCGTTGCTTGAGCAAGACGTTGATCTCGCTCAGCTTGGCCCGCATCCTCTTCGAGATGGTGATGCGCCTGAGCCAGAACCATCCGTTCTTCGTCTTCCCACAGATATGGGTGAAGCCGAGGAAGTCGAACGTCTCGGGCTTCCCGACACCTCGCGCCGCTCGCTTCCGAGCGGCGTGCCGCCCGAACTCGATGAGGCGCGTCTTGTCGGGGTGCAGCTCTAGCGCGAACTTCGCGAACCGTTCGCGAAGGTCGGCGAGGAACTGCCGGGCGTCATCCTCATGCTCGAAACCAGCAACAAAGTCGTCGGCAAACCGCACGAAGACGACATCTCCGTGGGCGTGCCTGCTCCTCCATTGCCGGACCCAGCGGTCGAGGACGTAGTGCAGGTAGACGTTGGCGAGCAGGGGCGAGGCTGATGCCCCTTGGGGTGCCCCGACCTCGCTCGCCGCCCACGCTCCGTCCTCGAGAACTCCTGCGCTCACCCACTTGCGGATGAGGCGCAGGACCCGTTGGTCCGCGATCCGGTGCCCGAGGAACTTCGCCAGCCAGTCATGATCGAGACTGGTGAAGAAGTCGCGAATGTCCGCGTCGAGCACCCAGTTCACCTTCTTCCGCTTGATCCCGGCGGCGAGTGCGTCCAGCGCATCATGCGGGCCGCGCCCGGGCCGGAACCCGTAGGAGAAGCCGAGGAAGTCCACCTCGTAGACGGCGTTCAACACCTCCACGACCGCCCGCTGGAGGATCTTGTCCTCCACCGTGGCGATCCCGAGCGGCCGTTGCCGGCCGTCGGCTTTCGGTATGTACACCCTGCGTGACGGGCTCGCCCGGTAGGCGCCGCTGTGGACCCGAGCATGCAGGTCCCGGAGGTTGGCATCCAGGTCCTGGCCGTACTCGGCCCACGTCACCCCGTCCACCCCCGGTGCGGCCTGGGGGCGGATCGCCCGGTAGGCCGCTCGGAGACGGTCGATGTCGACATGGTGCAGCAGCGCCGTGAACCGTGCATCTTTGTCTCTTCGTGCGATTTCACGCACACGGTCCAGCCCGCTTGACACGCCTGGCCCGGCACTGCGTCCGGGGCGTGTTGTGCTGGCCGTGTTCTCCTTGGCCAACCCCCTTTCCTCCACCGCCTCCGCGACCGGCGGACCGGCGTTGTTCGGCAGCTTCGCAGGTACTACGGGGTTGTCAGACTTCCCACGCTCGTGCATCTCAGGCTTGAGGCCTCGGCCTTCCCTGAGCGGCCCGCCCGGTGATCAACCGAACGGGCAATCGTGGGACCTCCCGGTTCTCGCGCATGGAGATTCCGTACATGCACAGGTTCTTCGACCGCGCAGGGTCCGCTGACGGCTCGCGATAGCGCTGCCAGCGATGTGGCCTTCCGCATTGGTTAACTGCGTCGGCACCCCGAACTCGTTGATTTCGCGGCTCAATAGCCCGGCCTGCACGTACCCCTGTCAACGCTTCACCGTCGCCCTTGCGGACGCCAGCGCATGACTCGGGGACACCGTGGGTCGCTACTCCTTCGATGTTGGACTCTTTCATTCCTTTCTCCATGCCGGTTTATCCCGGCGCTCTAACCAGTCACCTCTAATCGCGCGGAGCGCGCGATCATCCACCACTCCCCGCGCGCGTAGGTGTAGAACGAAGGCGTGGACGCGCAAGCCCGCATCGCCGAGCTGGAGGCGGAGAACACAGCGTTGCGCGCTCGGGTGGCGGAACTGAACGAGCAGGTGGCGTTGCTGGCCGGCAAGATCGCCGACTTGGAGAAGCTGCTGGGCCGGAACTCCTCGACCTCGTCCAAGCCCCCGTCGACAGATCCCGGTAGCGCCAAGTCGAAGCGACCGGAGAACGCCAACCGGACCGCCCGACGGGCGCTGGGCCGCAAGCAGGGCAAACAGCCCGGGGCGCCGGGCGCCACGCTGTCGCAGGTGGCGGAACCCGACGTGGTGCTCACCCACCGCCCGGCACGGTGCCGATCCTGCGAGGCGTCCCTCGACGACGCCGAGGTGGTGGCCACCCGCACCCGGCAGGTCTTCGACGTGCCCGACCCCACGGTGGTCGTGACCGAGCACCGGGCGGAGCGGCGCCGTTGTTCCTGCGGGTGCGAGACCACCGCCGCCTTCCCGCCCGAGGCCACCGCACCAGCGTGCTACGGGCCGTCGATCAAAGCCCACGCCCTCTACCTGCTGTGCGCCCAGCACCTGCCCCGGGAACGCTGCGCCCAGGCGTTGGCAGACCTGTTCGGCGTAAGCGTGTCGACCGGGACCCTGGACAACTGGGTGCGCGAGGCATCCGACGCGCTGGCCACCTTCATCGCCGTGGTCACCGCCCGGCTGCGGGCGGCACCGGTCGTGCACGCCGATGAGACCTCCGTGCGCTCGGCCAAGGCCGCTCTGTGGGTGCATGTGTGCTGCACCGCCATGTTGACCCTGCTGCACGTCGGGCGTCGTGACAAGGCCACCATTGAGGCCGGGCCGCTCGGCGACTACACCGGCACGGTCGTGCACGACCGCCTCGCCGCCTACTTCAACTACGGCAGCGCACACGTGTTGTGCAACGCCCACATCCTTCGCTCGCTCAACGAGCTGCTCGCCAACCACCGCCACCAACCCTGGGCCCGGGCGTTCATCGAGCTCATCGTCGACACCAAGCACCGCACCGACGCCGCCCGGGCCGCCGGCAAGGACCAGCTGAGCGACCACCACCGACGACGGGCCCGCAAACGATGGGACGAGCTGTGCGCCCAAGCCGCGGTCGCCGCTCCGCCGGCATCGCCGGGCTGCAAGCTGTACGGGACGAACAAAGACGCCCGCAACCTCGCCGTCGCGCTGGCCGAGCACCGAGACTTGTTCCTCGCCTACACCCGCGACCTCACTCTGCCGTTCGATAACAACGCGGCCGAGCGAGACCTTCGCATGGTGAAGCTCCAGGCCAAGATCAGCGGCGAGTTCCGCAGCAAGACGGGAGCCGCCCGCTTTGCCGCCATCCGCAGCTACATATCTACCAACCGCAAGCAGGCCCAGGGCCTCCACCAACACCTCAAGGACCTCTACACGCCGACTGGTGCCTGGTTACCCCCCGCGACCGCCTGACTGGTTACGCTTCCTCTCGTGTTCCGTAGGTAAACTCCTCGTAGTCGATGGAAGGCGAGGGCGTCGTGAACCCCAAGGCGCAGTCCGAGCACCAAAGTGCGGTGAAGCGCTCCGAGAGTGTGACGCGACGCTTTCCTGGCCCGCCGCAGAGAAGGCAGCATCC
>JANMRJ010000530.1:0-5300 GCA_031370985.1 Acidimicrobiales bacterium | reverse complement strand
GCGAAGTCGCGTACAACACCCTCGCGAAGCGCGATCGCAAGACCCGCCACCTGGCCGCGGCCCGGTTCTTCGAGAGCCTCGGGACGGATGAGATCGCCGGCGGCCTCGCCGGCCATTACCTCGCGGCCCATGCGAACGCGGCTGACGGGCCCGAGGCGGACGCTCTGGCAGCCCAGGCCCGGATCTCGCTGAGGGCGGCGGCGGAGCGGGCGATCGCGCTCGGCAGCGCGGACCAGGCGATCGTCATGCTCCGCCAGGCCCTGTCGGTCACGACCGACGCGAACGACGAGGCCGAGCTGCTCGAGCGGGCCGGGGAGATCGCGTCATCGGCCGGTCGCCACGACGACGCGGAAGCCTTTCTCCTGCGCTCGATCGCCCTCGACCGTGAGCGCGGCGATCGCACGGCAACGGCTCGGGCAACCGCCGCGCTGGGCGCGGCCCTTCTGACTGCCCGTCGGACCGGTGACGTCGTCACCCTCCTCGAGTCGGCTGTGGCCGAGTTCGCCGATCTCCGGTCCGACCCCGCGCTCGTCGCGCTCCACAGCCAGCTCGCACGAGCCCTGATGTTCACGGCCCAGAGCCAACGTTCCGTGGACATGGCGGATCGGGCGCTTGAGGTCGCCGAGCATGCGGGTCTGACCGCCCTGCTCGCGGACACCCTGGTGACGAAGGGTAGTGCCCTCGGGGATCTGGGGCGTCTCCAGGAAGGGATCGGGACGATCGAGACCGGCGAGCGGTTGGCTCGATCGGCCGGCCTGGTCTCGACACTGCTGAGGGGTCTCAACAACCGGTCGATCAGCCAGGGCGAGATCGACCCCAGGGCCACGCTCGCCGCGCAGGACGAAGGCCTGGCCCTCGCCCGTCGGATGGGCCTGCGGTACTGGACCTTCGGGTTCCGGACCGGCGTTGGCTTCTCGAGCTACCGCGTCGGGGATTGGGATCATGCCGTCGAAATCCTCGGCGAGGGCCTCGCCGACGATCCCGAGACCGAGGACCGGATCACGCTCCTCGACAACGCCGCGTTGATCCCGGCCCTTCGTGGCGAGGACGTCAGCGCGATGCTCGATGAGCTGGACCGACTCGTCGGCGACAGCGCGGATCTCTCTCTCGCGGTCAGCAAGTCCGAGGCGCATGCGGTCGAGGCGATGGCCGCGGGCCGGCTCAGCGAGGCACTGGTGTGGCTTCGCCGAGGCGCATCGTCTGGAAGCGGCGTCCAGGGAACAGACTTCCGGTGCATGGCTGCGCACGTCGCGTTCTGGCTCGGTGACCATCAAACCGCGGCCGAGCAACTTGCCGAAATCGATGCTGGCGGGTTCCGGGCGCCGGCTGTCGAAGCCCGCCGAACGACGATCCAGGCCGGCCTGGCGGCCGTCGGCGGGCGTTTGGGCGAGGCACTCGGCCTGTATCGAGAGGCGCTCCGTCGCTGGCGCGATCTCGGTCTGGTCCTCGACGAGGCGCTGTGCGGGATCGACATGGCCACGCTGCTCGATCCGGGCGAGCCGGAGGTCGCCGCGGCGATCGACTCGACCCGCGAGATCCTGACCCGGCTGCGCGCGAGGCCACTGCTCGACCGCCTCGACGCCGCGGTTGCGGCCTCCATCTCTGCCCGCGCGGCCGAATCGGCCGAGGCGGCTTTGGCGGTTCGATCGCGCGATCCTTCGAGCGTCTGAGGGACCAGCCGACTACGTGCCGTTCGAGCCGGGCGACTGATCCGAGCGGAGGGTCATGTCCCGATCAAGACTCGGGCGGCGGGGCCGACACACGACGCGGCCCCGCCTTTGCACACGATCGGTCAGACCCTCTCGAACGCCATTGCCACGGACCCGCCGCCGCCGAGGCAGAGGGTCGCGAGGCCGTAGCGGCCCTCCCGTCGCGCGAGTTCGTGGAGGAGCGTCGCGACGATCCGGGCTCCGGACGCACCGACCGGATGACCGAGGGCGATGGCGCCACCGTTGACGTTCACCTTGTCCCAGTCGAAGCCGAGCTCGCGGCCGTCGGCCAGCACCTGGGCGGCGAATGCCTCGTTGATCTCGATGAGATCGAAGGCTTCGATCGGCATCTCGATCCGATCGAGCAGCCGGCGGACACCCATGACCGGCGCCAGGAAGAGCCACTTCGGCTCGATGTCCGCCTGGGCATAGCCGACGATCCTGGCCAGTGGCTTGAGGCCGTACCGCTCGACAGTCCGCTCGCTGACCACGACCGTCGCCGCGCCGCCGTCCGTGATGCCCGGCACGTTGCCGGCGGTGGCAGTCCCGCTTGTCGCGTTGCCGCGATCCTCACCCTCGGGCAGGTCGAAGGCAGGCTTGAGTCGAGCCAGCGCTTCGATCGTCGAATCGCGACGAGGGCCCTCGTCGACGCTGACGACCGTCTCGCGGCCCTTGGCGTCGCGGACGGTCACCGGGGCGAGCTCGGCGTCGAAACGCCCGGCGTCGATCGCCGCGATCGCATTCAGGTGACTGCGCAGTGCGAACTCGTCCTGGTCCTCGCGACTGACCTTGTTGGCGATCGCCACGCGCTCGGCGTGGGTGCCGACATGGCATTCCTCTATGGCGCACCACAACGCGTCGTGGACCGTGGCGTCGACGAGCGTCCCGTTGCCCAGGCGATAGCCGAAACGGGCCTGCGGAAGCAGGTACGGCGCGGCATTCATGCTTTCCATCCCGCCCGCGACGACCACCTCGGCGTCACCGGCCCGGATTTCGGCCGCGCCGAGCATGATCGCTTTCAGGCCCGAGCCGCAGACCTTGTTGATCGTCGTCGCGCTCGTCGTCACCGGGAGCCCGCCCAGCAGGGCGGCCTGGCGGGCGGGGGCCTGGCCGGCGCCCGCCTGGATGACCTGGCCCATGAGGACCTCGTCGACCGGGGTCTCGGCCGGCAATCCGCTTCGGTCCATGGCCGCCCGGATCGCGACCCCGCCGAGTTCGACCGCCGGGACAGACGCGAGCGCGCCGCCGAACTTGCCGATCGGCGTCCGGGCAGCGCTGATGATGTAGACGCCGCCGTTGCGGCCGTCCTCGGTCATGTCATGCATGAAATCTCTTCGCCTTCTCGAGTGTTCACGTTGCTGATCCGAGCGCTGCGCACGCTGGACCGTGGATCACGTGTAGAGCCCGCCGTCGATGGTGATCACCTGGCCGGTGATGTATTCACCCTTCGTCACGAGGAACGCGACCAGCTGGGCGATCTCCTCCGGACGTCCGAACCGGCCCATCGGGATCTTCGCCAGGATCCGGGCGCGGACATCATCCGGCATGGCTTTGATCATCTGCGTCGCGATGAAGCCCGGCGCGATCGCGTTGACCGTGACGCCCTTGCTGGCGAGCTCGAGCGCCGCAGTCTTCGTGAAGCCGACGATCCCCGCCTTCGCCGCGGCGTAGTTCGCCTGGCCGTAGTTGCCATGCAGGCCGACGACGGAGCTGATGTTGACGATGCGGCCGTAGTGTGCCTCGACCATGTGCGGCAGCACCCGTCCGGTCAGGTGGAACACGCTCGACAGGTTCGTCGTGAGGACGGCGTCCCACTCATCCTGCGACATCTTGGCCAACGAGCGATCGCGGGTGATCCCGGCGTTGTTGATGAGCACGTCAACATTGCCGAAGCGCTCCACGACACTGGCAACGGCCGTTTCGATGGACGCTGGATCGCGAACGTCGCAACCGACTGCGTACGCCTGGCCCCCGGCGGCCGAGATCTCGGCGGTGACCTCGTCGGCTTGTTCCTCGTGGTTGTGTCCGATCTCATCGGAGTGATAGCCGACGGCCACCGAACCGCCGTGTCGTCCCAATTCGAGCGCGATCTCGCGGCCGATGCCGCGTGATCCGCCCGTGACGAAGCAGGACTTGCCGGTCAGATCAGCCATGCAGAACCTCCTGGATCCGGCCGAGACAGAACGAAGGTGGCCGGCGGAGCGCCAGCCACCTTCGTGGGTCGTCGGCCGTTCTTGTCAGCGCTTGGTGGTTTCGGTCGCCAGCGAGGCCGCCTTGACGGCGGACTGCCAGCTCTCGAGCGTCGCCTGCTGTGTTCGCTTGACGATCAATGAGAACTGCTCGGCTGCCTTCCGATTGCCCTTGACGCCCAGATCGAACAGGTTCAGCCCGGCGTCGAACGCCGCACTCTGTGCTTCGAACGCTGTCTTGAGGACCGCCTCGCCCTGGGTCGACCAACCCTCGAGCATCTCACGGCCGATGACGCTGGTCTCACCGAGATATGAGCGCGTGGCCTGGAACGAGGCCCGCGCCGTCTCGGTGCTGTTGCGAGCCGCCTCAGCGGCGATGCGGGTGGCTTCGGCCACTGCCGCGGCGGCCGACTCCGGCAGTTCGTTCGTGGTGGTGGACATTGCGGGCTCCTTCGCCTATGATCGTGCCGCCTCTACTGGCGGCGAAACTCTAAGTGCAGTGTGCATCTAGCGACCGCAACTGTCAAGTCGACAACCACTCATTCGAACCGGGAACCTCATCAGACGACCATGACTGACCGCATGAAGACCAGCGCCGCGGACTCCGGGCCTCGTCTGGCCGCGCCCGCGGCCGATGCCTCGGAAGCTGACCGCCCAATCGAGCCGACCGACGAGCGCGAGGCGTTCCCCGGCTGGCCGCCCCGTGACATCCTGCCGCCGTTCGTCCTTCTGGCGGTCTCGCTCCAACGCGCGCACGGCTACGCGATCGAGGACTACCTGAGAGGGTTCGGCCTGTTCGGGATCACGATGAGCACCCTCTATCGGACGCTCCGCCAGATGGAGAAGGACGGCTTCCTCGAGTCGGCCTGGGAGCCGGGCCCGACCGGTCCCGCCCGTCGCGTCTATACGATCACCGGCCCCGGCGACGCGTGGTTGGCGACCTCGGCGGCGATGCTCGATACGTATCGCACAACGATCAACACGTTCTTCGGCTTGTACGACGCTGGCCCCGGCGCGAAACGCCGCCAGTCCGACGAGCCGACCGACCAGAAGGAGACTTCGGAATGACGAAGACCGAGGGAGCAGGCCCGACCGCGGATCCGTTCGAGGTCTGGCGCGAGATGTACGACGCCAACGAGCGGGCCTGGAGCAGCGCGCTCGAGGAGGCGATGAGCAGCCCGGAGTACGACGAGGCCAGCGGCAAACTGCTCGAGACCATGCTCGCGGCCCAGAAGTCGGTCCGCAACAACATGCGGACCTATCTCGAGACGATGAACGTCCCGACGCGTGAAGACATCGCGCGGCTCGGCGAGCTCATCATCGGGCTCGAGGAGAAGATCGATCAGCTCACCGATCGGTTCGATGCGATCGATGAGATGGTTCGAACACCAGGACCGACAGG
>JANMRJ010001115.1:0-1894 GCA_031370985.1 Acidimicrobiales bacterium | reverse complement strand
CCCAGCTTCACCGAGGAGAAGGGAGACTACAGCAGCGCCACGACGATCAAGGTCCAGTCGGTCCACTATCATGGCGTCATGGGGGCCAAGGGCACGGGCTATAGCTTCCAGGGTGCCTCGACGCCGGCCTCCTGCTGCGTGACATAAGGGCTCCACGGTCTTCCGTATGCTCGTCCGTAGCGCCGTGTCCCGCCCTCCGATGGGCTGCTGTGTTGTCCGGATGTGGACCCGTCGGCCCGGGAGGCGCGGCGGAGGAGACGGGTCCGGATAGGCCCCCATCACCGGGACGAGTCACCGGACCACCCTTACGGGACTACACCGTTCCGCGCCGACGACCACGTGGCGACCGGGGCCAGTGCGGTCCCGGTCACCGTTCCTCCTGCGGGACCCATCGGCAAGCATCGGTCGGCCAGGCGGCCTTGATGGCGTCGAGGTTGGTTGGGGATCGCCGTCACCATGGCGGGGCCTCGTGGAGGTGTTCGCCCGCCGTGGGCCCTCGCCGGCTACTTCGTCCGCACACCCAAGCAACCCGGTCCGCCGCATGCCTGCCACGGTCGAAGTCCCGTGGGCCGAGATCGCGCCACCCAAGGACTACCCGGGATTGTGCGCCGAGCACCGCGTCTACGAGGGCGGCATCCTCCTGGCCGTCCACCGCATCTCCTCGCCTGAGACCCTGACCTGGACCGACCGCACGCGCCAGATGTCCGGTGGCCTGTACCGTCCTACTTCGGCAGCCTCGCCGACCGCTGCTTTCCCGTTCGTACTCAAGGGACCCGGTCGCCGGGTCGACAAGTACTCCAATGGGACTGATGGACAAGGCGCGCCAGACCGCGGAGCAGGCGAGAGTGGGCATGATGGGCGAGCGGCCGATCGTAGACGTCGACCCGGACGCACCGCCGCCTCCGCCGCCGTCGGCCCGCGCCGGCGCGGTGATCAACTCCTTCATCGAGAGGATCAACCCCGGCCTGTTGGCCGACCTGATCATCCACGCCACCGCGGCCCAAGAGAAGACGAACAAGGCTCTCAGGGAAAAGGGCTCCCAGTACCGCATCTCCGAGATGTACCTGACCGCGTCGATCCCGCCCCAGGTCGGCTTCTACATCGCCCGCCTGGGTGACGCCGAGGAGGACGCCCTCGCCGCCCTTCCGGCCGGTAAACCGGTCATGAACGGGGTCGCGGCGAAGAAGGCTGCTGCCCCGGCGAAGAAGGCTACGGCCCCGGCGAAGAAGCGAGCTCCTCGGCCAGCAGGTCCATGAGCCGGCTGTCGCGCAGCGTGCTGTCGCTCGCCCGTTCGTAGCGGCGCATCACCCTCACGTCCCTTAAAAAGGGCCCGACCTCGGACGCGAGCGCGCCGATGTCGCGCCGCCCCGGCACTTTCCGTCGCGGAGGAACGACGACCGGGGTCCCGCAGGCGGATCGGGCTACGGAACGCGTCGATGGTCGCGCCCTGGCCGCCGGTGGCGCGCTCACGTGGCCGCTGACGAGAAGGAGCGGCCGGCGAACATCCGCAGCACATTGAGGCTCGGGCGCCGCCGGTGACAGGTCGTGCAGGCGGTCCGGCGAGATCATCGTCGTGTGAGCCACTTCGTCGTAGCGAAAAGGCTGTCAACCTTCACGCCAGTGCCGGGAACGCCTTACGCAGCTCTCCGAGAAGGAGGGGATACTCGTGACCAAAGGTGACGGCCGCTGCATAGAGAGCGTCGACTGCAGCCCGGAGAGTGTCGGCCTCGACTGCCGCGAATATCGCCGGCAGGGCTGCGAACTGAGGGTCCATATTGGTCGGCAGCTCGATTCTGAGTGGCTCGGTCGTCCGGACGTGCACGTTCTGCACCTCACGGTCCTCTCCGAGGAGCATGCGCTGCGGACCGGGCTGCGCTTACCCCGTCACCGGGCC
>JANMRJ010001091.1:0-3919 GCA_031370985.1 Acidimicrobiales bacterium | reverse complement strand
GCCATCGCGGCCGTAGCGCCAGGCGCCGGTCGTGCAGCCGCCCGCGGCGACCGTGACCGGCGGACAGTAGCTCGTCAGCTCACCGGCACCGTTGTAGCCATAGAGCGACGTGACGTTCTGACCCGCGGTCGAGGGCTGACCGGCCACGTAGTTCATGGTGACCGCCCTCAGGCGGGCGGCCCGATCGTAGCTGGAGCTCGTCACCACGCCCGCGGGATCGGTCTGGGCGACCAGCCGGCCGAGCGCGTCGTACGCGTACGTCGTGGTCATGTTCGTCTGGCTATCGACCAGCCCACCGGCGATGTAGTTGACGATCACCGAGGTTCGCCGCCCGAGCGTATCGTAGGTCGCCTTGGTCACGATGCCAGCGCCGCCCACGGTGGCCGGCGCCGTCGTCGTCGTCAACGGGTGGCCTTCGGCGTCGAAGGTCACGGCCGAGGAGACGACGTTCTGGTCGGCGGTGTTGGCGCCGCCCGCGACGTAGTGCACGGTGGTCGAGATGACCCGACCTGCCGGATCGAACGTGCGGTGGGCCCAGTTGAGGCTCGCGTCCAAGGTTCCGGCGGCGGCTGGTGCCGCACCGTCGGTCGCCTGCGATGCGGCGTTGTAGACCGTCTTCGCGAAGGTGCCATCGGGGCGCGTGACAATCGTCGGGCGGTTGAGCGCGTCATACGCGGTCGTGCTGACATCGCCCAGGGCATCGGTCACGCTGACGCGTCTCCCGGCGATGTCATAGCGCGCCGAGGTCGTGTTGCCCAGCGCGTCGGTGCTGCTCACCGTGTTGCCATTGAGGTCGTACTTCGCGGACGACACGTGACCGGCCGCGTCCTTGGTCGAGATCGTCCGGCCGAGAATGTCGAAGGTCGCCAGGCTGTTGCAGTAGAGCGTCGTGGAACCAGGGCACAACGGTGCCGGGGTTCCGGTCGGGGCAATCGGCGCGCGGCTTCCGGCCGCACGGCCGGCCGCGTCGTAGTACGTCGCGGACATGCGCCCGGCCGGATCGGTCGAGGTCAGCTCGTTGCCGAGCTGGTCGTAGGTCACCGTCGAGGTGAGTGCCAGGTTGCCCGTGCCGGCATCGACGATGGTCGTGAGTGTCCGCCCATCGGCGTCATAGCCGGTCGTCGTCTTCACGTTCGTCAGGCCGGTCAGAGTCGTCCCGTCGGTGTAGTTGGTGTAGCTAGCGACGCTGTGCCCGGCGAGGTCGTAGTCGGTGTGGACGACCGAGCCGAGCGGGTCCGTCACGTCGGTCACGCGACCGGCTCGATCGTACGCTTTGGTCGTCGTGAACTGCGCGGCGTTCGCACCGGCGACGTTGCCGTTGGGCGAGACGACGGTCAGGAGGTGACCCTCAGTGTCATACGTGAAGCTGGACTTCGCGCCAGCGGCATCCGTGCTGCTCAGGACATCCACGCCGTTGGCGGCATAGGCGGCCGTCGTGATGCGGCCGAGCGGGTCGGTTGAGGTGAGGACCGCGCCTTCCCTGTTGCGGGTGACGGACGTGGTCACGTTCTGGTCGACGGCAGCGCCGCCGGAGACTTCGTTCTGAACGGACCGGGTGGCATACACCCCGGCGGCGAAGTTGCCGCCCGGGTCCGCCGCGTAGTACGTGTGGGCGACCCGGCCAAGCAGGTCCGTGGCCGTACTGGCGTTGCCGTAGGCGTCGTAGGTGATCGCCGTGGCTGCGGACCGCAACAGGACGTTGTCGACGGCACCGCCGGTTGCGCCGGTGACCTTCAACTGGACCTGACCGTTGTCCGAGGCGAGCGGGATCGTGAAGACCGACGCGGCGCTGACGTACGTCGTCGTCCCGATCGGTCCGAGGGTGCCCAGGTTCGTCCAGCCCGTGGCCGTGTGGTAGGCGACCGCCACGGAGATGCCGTTGCGGCCGTCGGCCTGGAGGTGGAACGTCTGCCCTGGCGCCAGCGACACCACCTGGGTCAGCGTGGCGGTAGCAGGAACGTTCGCGCCACCATTCCAGAAGCCGGAGCCGCTGCCCGCGCTGATGCTCCAGGTTGGCGCATTGGCGAGGGTCCAGCCGGAGAGATCGGCGCTGAAGCCGGAGTTCGCGACGAAGTTGTCGTCGCTGCCGATGAGACGACGGGCGGCGTCGTACGACTGATAGACGGTGCGGCCGGTCGCGTCGGTCGTGGACACGACGTTGTTGTTCGCGTCGTACGCGACCAGCGTGCGGTTCTGGAGCTTGTTCGTGTCGGTCGAGGCGTTGTACTCGGCCGGGTTCTGGGTCCAGTTGACCCGGGCCGCCTCGGCCGGCCGCTTGAAGTTGTTGAGGACGGCCCAGGCGTTGCTGCCACGGCGCTCGATGAGCGGATCCAGCCGACCGGCGGTCCGATAGCGGGTGATGATCGAACCCTGGGACAGGCCGTCGTTGGCGTAGGTGACGCGCAGGTCCGCCGATGTCGGCAGGCTCGTCCCGCTCTTGGTGGCGTACTCGTTGACGATCGCGCCGTTGGGGTCCACCTCGACGACCTGCGAGCTGCCCGCAGCAAGCTGCTGCGCCGTCTGGACCTGGATGCCGGTCAGCCCGGGCACGATTGCCGAGGTCAGGTTGAGGACCTTCGCGATCGGGACGTTGGCCGCGCTGGCGCCCTGGTAGAGCGTGGTCGCCAGGCCGCTGCCGTCGTAGGCGATCGTCGTCTGGTAGTCGTTCCCGGCGGTGTAGCGCGGGTCCTTCACCGCGGTCAGGTGGTGGCTGGCATCGTAGAGGTACGTCGTGGTGGCGCCGCGAAACGATTGGACGGCCGTCAGGTCCGAGCCGGTCACGGTGTAGGACACCGTTCTGCCCTGGACGTCCGCAACGGTCGTCACGCCCGCCGAGGGATAGGCGAACGTGAGCGCCCGCGAGGCGTCGTAGGCGGGCGCGATCGAGTTGAGGCGCCAGGTGTCGGTCGCGGCGGTATAGGTCCACGCGTAGTTCGTGGCGTTGCCCGAGGCGTCGACGCTCTGGCTGATCCGGCCGCCCTCGTTGAAGTAGGACATGTTGCCGTGGCCGTCGTCGAATGCCCACTCGTGGGCGGTGTCGCCGGTCGCGACGCTCGGCGCCGAACCGAGCGACATGGCGTCAAACAGCGAAGCGGTCCCGTCCGTGGCGAGCAGGGTGACGGCGGTGATCTGGTAGAAGTCGCCATGGGGACCAGACGTGCGCGGATCCAGGCCGGCCCGATTGGCGGCCGGGTCGGCGACGCCCTTGAACGCCTGACGGACATCGTCCAGCACGTTGCGGGTGACCCGCGTCCAGCCGGTGGGCAGCCCGCTGGCCACCTGCGTCGCCGAGTCCCCCGTGATGTTGGTGAAGCTGCCGGCGAAGTAGGTCAGCGTGCGGCTTGCGTTCGTGTTCGTGTCGGTCACGGCGACCTGGAGGGCGATCGCGCTTCCTGCGCCCTTCTTCCAGGCCCAGGTGAGGAAGGGGCTGGCAACGAGACTCGTCGCGGTCAGGCTCTTCGTCGCCGAGCTGGTGACGTTCAGAGCGCTCGCGCCGGCGAAGGCGTCGCTCGTCTCGAGCGTGCCTCCGGTGCCGGACCAGGTGTCGTCAAGCAGGGCCGTCGTCGCGGGGACCATGAACATGCCGTCGAAGTCGGTCACGCCGGCGCCAGCCGGGGCGACGAGCTTGACCGCCGTGAGCGTCAGCTCCTTGCCAAGGTTGACATCTGCGGCCAGCGCGTCGGCATAGACGTTGTGGGTCGTTGCAACATAGGCGCCGACGGTCGAGCCGGTCGGGTCGTTGATCGCGGCCGTCGCGTTCGTCGCGAAGACCGCGCCATGCACGTACGCCAGGGTGTCCTTCCGGCCCGCGTTGTCGGTAATCGTGAAGATGACGGCGGAACTGTTGGCAGTGCTGGTCCGCGTCTGCCACGTGACGGTTGGGAAGGCGTTGAGCCGGATGGCCAGGCCGGGCAGGGTC